>JAENXH010000179.1 GCA_016649585.1 Methanosarcinales archaeon | reverse complement strand
CCTTATCATAGACTCATCATTCTTACCGTGCATGTAATTTCAATAAGTGGTAATTGATATAGTTATTTCGTGACGCCACCTTAGGATGACTAAAAGGGAGGGGGATGGTTATTGTAGCTGTTGGCTTCGGGCACTGATAGCTGGAGCTTTCATAAATTCCTTTTACGGGGTGATGATAAATGAGTGAGCGAATACGGAAATGTCCAGAATGTGGATCTAAAAAAGTCGTGGTAGATTCTAAGCATGCGGAGCTTTATTGTTTGGATTGCGGTGTGGTATTAGTCGAGGATATAGTTGACCTCGGGCCTGAATGGCGTTCATACGACGAGGAACAAGCTGCTAAAAGGATAAGAACAGGTCCTCCTATGAGTTATAGAATACACGACAAGGGGCTGGGCACACCTATGCCTGGATTGCCCGCGCGAACAAAACGATTGCGAGGAATAAGTATAGACTCCAGTGATAAGACCCTTGCCCTCGCACTTGTTGAGATAGATAGAATGGCGTGTGCGCTTAAGCTGCCAAATAACATCAAGGAGGAGACTTCGGTGTTATACAGAAAGGCAATGAATAAGAGTTTAATTAAAGGGCGAAGTATAGAGGAATTGGTTTCCGCGATGCTGTACATTACGTGCCGGCGATATTATGTTCCACGAACACTGAAAGAGGTTGCCGCGGTGTCAAGGAGCCCTTTAAAAAAGATACGGCGGGCATATATCTTCCTTTTACGGAGATTGGAGATAAAGCTTGCACCTGCTGACCCTGCACTCTACATCCCTCGGTTCTGCTCTAAACTTGGGTTACGTGAGGAAGTAAGGGAAAGAGCAATAGAAATACTGAAGGATGATAAAGGAACCGGAGTGGCAAAGGGCTGGGGACCAATTGGAACAGCCTCGGCTGCGATTTATATCGCTGCAATGTTAAGTGGCGAAAAGATAACGGAGAAAGAAATAGCCAAAGTTGCCGGTACAACAGAGATCACCATCCGGGATAGATACAAGGAATTAGTAACGAGATTGAATATAGATATGCTTTCACCACACGCTCCTCGAGAAGGTAAATTTTTGGGAGTGGGAATTACGTAACTTAGCAGTCTCATCAGAGTAGAGCCGTTAATCCACATAATGAGAAAGCATATTTTGGCCGTTACGTTAACAGCGCATTTCCTTCTGCCACTTTAAATTTAGAGCTTTACAGGAATAACAAACAAATAGAGCGATGAAAGCGGTAATAAGCGTATTCAATAAAGACAAGGTGGTAGCATTCGCAAAAGCCCTGCATGAACTTGGGATAGAGATAATCGCAACTGAAGGTACAGCAAGGGCGATTTTGGAGAGTGGAATCATGGTAACAAAGGTTTCCGACTTCACAGGATTTCAAGAGATGCTCGGAGGAAAGGTGAAGACGTTGCATCCACGCATTCACGCGGGAATCGCAACTGCTGAAATTGGAATCGTTGTCGTAAACCTCATACCGCCGGACCTTGCAGCCAGAAAACCGCTGGATAGTATGGACATTGGCGGCGTTGCAATGCTCCGTTCCGGGATAAAGAACTTTGAAAACGTTGCAGTTATCGTAACTCCATCGAGATACGATGAGATAATTGAAGAACTCCAGAGGGAGGGGAAGACAACTCGCGACACAAGGCTGAGTTTAGCAAAGGAGGCATCGAAATATCTGTTTGGATATGACTCGAAGATTGATGTACTATTAGAGCGGATGGAATAGTTACTTTACTGGTGAATCTAAGAGAATTTTAAGGGCGATACATAATCTCCCTGTTTTTCCCGCACCTCGATCAGCCTCTGCCACTGCTCCTCCAAAATCGTAAAAACCGCTTGAGGGGTATCAGAAACTTTTGTCTTATAGAACTCCGTCACGCGCTCAATCGTGGCTAAATTTTCCGCAACCCGCAACGTGAATTGTTTTATATACGCCTCTTCAGAATACTCTTTATTAAGCACTGCTCTAAACAGCTTCTTAAGGTCCTCATATCTTGGTATGAGCCCTGTAGGCGTTTTTATTGCTCCAACTTCCTTATGTGAACGCAGCTCCATCCATTTAAGCCAGACGGCTTTGTCCGTCTTATCATTCAGGAAGTTTCCCTTCGAGTCTCTTAAAAAGTAATTCACCGAGAAGATTTGAGGCGGATTTTTTAATCCCGTGCCAAATTTCAGATAATCCTCTATATAGCTCCCCAGGGGTATGGACAGGAAATCCAGGTTTGACATAGGGTTGATTTTTCGCACACCTTCTTTTCCCAGCGTTGCCGCTGTCGTTTCAGACTCCAGTGCCGCACCCATAGTAACAATGCCATGCACCCAGTCAAAGGATTCCACCACCGGCACTTTCGTGTCTGAATCTCGTCCGCCATACATTATCCCGCCTATAACGGTACCTTCTGGATTATCGAGCTCGGGATCCACATTCTCTAATAACTTCATGTCAAGCGTGAACCGTGCATTTGGATGCGAAGTGGAGATCTCGTTACCGTCATCATCTTGCTTTCCAAGCTGCCATTCTCCAGAATAATTAAACCCTTTTTGAGGCGGTTCGTCATCCTTACCAATCCAGTAGACCCCTTTTTCTTCCGTGACCAACACATTAGAAAATATCACTTCACCCGGACTGTGGAGTGCCCCCCATATAATCTGATCATCCCTGGGGTTCACGCCTTGTATTATGCCAAATATTCCCTTCTCCAGGTTGACAGCACGTATCACGCCACCTTTTTTCCTTAAGTACGCTATATCATCTCCAACTATGCTTTCCCCTTTTATCATGGAAGTGGAG
>JAENXH010000178.1 GCA_016649585.1 Methanosarcinales archaeon | reverse complement strand
AGTAATTGTGCCCCCCTGTTCTCAGCCATCTTTGCTAACCACGTATCGAAGTCGTTTCGGTTTACCATATAGGTGGTCCAAAGACTCCCTGTTCTCGCTATGGTGATGCCATCAGCCCACAAGGAAATTTCGTTGAGCTTCCAGATTAACAGTTCTTGAGGGATTTTGAAGGGTAGAAACGGAACGAGGTACGATCCAAAGCCCTCACCGCATTGCACCGGCACACCAATTTCCTTCTTTTTGTCGATGAGTATCGTGTGAGCGCCTGCCTCAGCCGCCGCCCTTGCCGCACTACTTCCTGCGGGTCCCGCGCCCACTACCAATACATCACAATTGAGTGCCATCAGTCCGTCTCACCGACCTGTTTAGGAATGCGATTTTTTAGTGAAGTAAACATAACCGATAATTATTTATACATGCAATTTTAAAAATGTTAATGGGAAAAATGGAAAGAATAAAAACGTATATTGAAAGGTTGGATGAACAATTAGAGGGCGGCATTCCAAAAGATACGGTTTCGTTAATTTGTGGAACCCCTGGTTGTATGAAGAGTTCTTTAGCGTATAGCATTTTGTATAAGAACGCATTGGCGAATAACTTGAAGGGAGTGTATATAACGTTGGAACAGGAGATAGAGAGTTTGAAGGGACAAATGGGAACGCTGGGAATGGCAGAAGAAAACGAAAATCTGGTTATTGTGGATAATGATATGATTGATCGGGAGTTAGGGGTGGATATGAGATTTGAACTTAATTCAATAAAAAAGGCTCAATATTTTTTGGAAGATTACTTAAAGCGAGAAGACTTTGATTTACTCGTAATAGATCCTATTAATGCTTTATATTCCCTAACAGCCATTAAAAATCCCCGTAGAGCGATATACAATTTTTTTGCAGAACTCAGAAAAATGAGCGTAACAAGTTTAGTGGTTTCTGAAATGCATCAAGGAGATAACAAGTATGGTAAATATGGGGTCGAGGACTTTCTTGCGGATGCTATAATACATCTGGACTATCGGCGGGAAAAAGATATGTTAGAGCGTTACATGGGGATTGTAAAGATGAGATACACCAATCATAATCTCCAATATTACCCGTTATTTTATAATAAAGACGGATTTGTCATTTATACAAAAGAGGAAATAGAGCTATAACGAGGTAGAATGGGGATAGATAAAGATAGAAATCCAAAACTCTAAATCCAAAATATCAAAATTGCATTTTTTCCACTCTATATTGAGCTGGGCAGATGCGCTCCTTCCCTCGCCGCTTCGACTATTGCGATTATGCGGGTACATCCGAAGAGATGTGTTTGTTCAGGTGGAGGGAAGAGCGATTTGAGGAGGTAGTGGAATGTGTTGATTCTTCACGTTGCATTTAGATCCTATATCGCTATCCAATCGCCGCCTTTCCAGGGATGGTCTGTTCTGCATAAGCCAATAAAAGCTCAATTCTCGTACAGTTTCGGAGAACACACCGAAATCCGCGGATTTTACAAGATAACTATCGGCATAATTTTCATATGCCTGAGCTATATCCTCTTCGTTCTCCGATGTGGTGAGCACTACTACAGGTATAACTTTTAAATTTTCAGATTGCTTTATCACATTGAGCACTTCGTGACCATCGAGTTTGGGCAGTTGCAGGTCGAGAAGAATTAGATCAGGTCGAGGACTATTTTCCTTGCTTGCATATTTACCACGACGAAAGAGATAATCAAGCGCCTCCTCGCCATCACTAACCCAATAAATTTTATTTGCCGCTTTCATATCTTCAAGAACGCGCATTGTAAGCATTGCATGCGCCTCATTATCTTCCACAAGCAGGGTCACAGCGGGTTTATCTTTCATTTGTGGTGGTTACCACATAAGGTTTCTTTCCACTCCATATATAAGCTTTTGGGGATCATTTCCACTGGAGAATGCGAATGCACGGGTCTACGTAGCTCGTCGGGTAATTCTTCTTCTATTTCCAGATACCTTTGCTTTGGGTGTTCACACAATAGGCAACGTAAAACAAATCGTGCACCCCTTACCCTTCTCTGATTCTATCCATATGCGGCCTCCCTGCACCTCGATTATTCGTTTCACGATTGCTAATCCTGCACCTGTTCCCTTGCTGCTACTCTTGTCCACCTTGTAGAAAAGATCGAACACCTTCTTATGCTGGCTTTTGTCCATTCCTATTCCGTTATCCTGCACAAAGAACACGATCTCCCCGCCATCTACACGATACCCCATGTTTATTTTTGGGCTTGGCTGTTCGTCGCGGTAATTTATGCTGTTCTCAATGAGATTGACAAGCACCTCCCTTATCCTCATGCGGTCCACATGAACCGTAGGGAAGTCCTTAGCCATAGATACGTCCACACCACTCGACTTTATATGCTCTGCTATCAGCTCCAGAGCTTCCTTAACAATCTCTCCAAACGGCACATCCTCTGGCGGATTCGTCACACGCCCAACGCGAGAGAGTTGCAGTGTGTCCTTCAGAAGAAGGTCCATCGTCGTAGCGGCGTTTGCTATATACTTCAAGTCGGTTTCCACTTGTTCTGTCTCATTTCGTCCTATATCTTTCCGGAGCAACTCGGTGTAACCTTGTATGGTAACAAGCGGCGACCGTAAGTCGTGAGAGACGGTATAGACGAATCGCTCCATCTCGGAGTTCTTTACTTCTAAATCTTTAAAAATACGCTCTCGTTCCTCTTCCATCCGCTTGCGCTCGGTGATGTCCCTGATTGTCTCATGATAGCCTATTACGTTCCCGTTTCCGTCTTTCTTTATTACCGATGTGATAATGG
>JAENXH010000177.1 GCA_016649585.1 Methanosarcinales archaeon | reverse complement strand
GCGAAAAAGTAATTACGCAATTACAGCTTGAAGAAAAGCTCAGACGTGATGATTTGAACCTGGAAGGCATCGAAACTGTGGTGATGATTCAATGTGCGGGTGCAAGAGGAGAAGTAGTCGAGTATTGTTCTAAGATATGCTGTATGAACGCGATAAAAAATGCAAAACTGCTAAAAGAGGCCAATCCCGATATAAACGTCTTCATAGCTCATAACGAACTCCAGGCGTACGGGGAGGAGTATGAATTATATTACAGAGATGCGAAAAAGGCCGGGGTCAGATTCTTGAGGTTCCCACTGGAGAAGAGACCGAAGGTGAGAAAGAGCGATGGAAAACTCGTTGTGGATGTTTTTCATGAGAGGTTACAAATGGACATTCCACTTGAAGCGGGTCTGGTGGTTTTATCCACCCCTCTCGTACAGAATCCTGATGCAGAAAAGCTGTCAAAGATGCTTAAGGTCCCTCTGGGTCAAGACAGGTTTTTCTTTGAGGCTCATGTTAAATTACGTCCAGTTGACTTCGCCACCGATGGAATATTCCTGTGCGGGACTGCTCAAGGTCCAAAAGATATCGAAGAGAGCATCTCACAGGGCTATGCCGCAGCGAGTAGGGCGACAATTCCTCTCGCAAAGGGATACGTGAGTTCGGAGGCTATAATATCCTCAGTGGACGAAGCGATATGCGTGGGCTGTGGTATATGCGAATCGGTATGCCCGTATGGTGCAGTAGAAGTAGCAGATACGGAAGAAGGTAGAAGAGCAAAGGTTACAGGAGTGAAATGCAAGGGTTGTGGCACCTGCGGGTCGAGTTGTATAAAAAGAGCGATTAAAATGCAGCACTACACCGATGATCAATTGATAGCACAAGAAAGAACTGCTTTTGTGACTGAGCGGGAGGTGGTATCCTGATGAAAGAGGAAGAGGTAAAAATAGTAGGATTTCTGTGCAATTGGTGCTGTTATGCAGGTGCGGATTTGGCAGGTGTCTCTCGCTTTCAATATCCTCCGAATATGCGGATAATAAGAGTAATGTGCAGTGGAAGAGTAGACCCTGTGATCATATTAGATACGTTTCTTTGGGGAGCGGATGGAGTATTTATAGGTGGTTGTCATCTTGGAGATTGCCATTACCTGCAGGGTAATTATTATGCGGAAAAGAAGATAGAGATGGCGAAGCGGTTGCTAAAGGAGGCCGGGGTCGAGCCTGAACGGTTGAGATTGGAATGGGTAAGTGCAAGTGAAGGAGAAAGATTTGCAGGAGTTATGAAGGAGTTTACGGAAGAGATAAAAGAGTTAGGCCCGATTAAATTTGAAAAAGATGAAATGGAAGCGGCGTGCATAGCCGCGGCTGATTACAGCTTGAGAATATTGGCAACGAAGGAAAAAGAACTGCTGGAAGAGGGTAACAAGTACGGAGAAGTTTTTACGAGGCACGAGATGGATAGATTGCTGGATGATATGGTGAGAGAGGAATACGAAGCGAAAAGGATACTTTTGAAGCTAAAGCAGCCGATGTCAGTGAAAGAAATAGCATCGGAGCTAAATCTGAAGCTAAACGTGGTGTTCAGGCATATTCTGGACTTGAAGAGGTATGAATTGATTGAAGTCCATGAGATACGAGATAATACGCCAACTTATATTGCAAAAGAGGAGGAGGGTGTTGAATGAGTGTTTTGGTTATAGGAGGAGGATACGCAGGATTAAAGGCGGCTTTAGACTGCGCAGCCACTAATGGTGATGAAGAAGTCTTTTTTGTTTTGAGGACGCCGAATATTGGAGGGCTTTTTTCTAAGCTCCATTTAGTAGAGGGCAAACATCCTTCCGAAATCTTATCTCCGCTTATAGAACAGATAAAAGAGAACGAGAAAATCCATGCCTTGACAAATGCGGTGGTTGAAAGAGTGAAGGAGGAGGATCACGGCTTCAAGGTAAGTATCCTAAGAAAACCAATTAGAATCGATGAAACAAAATGTGACTCATGCGGTGAGTGTTGGAAAATATGCCCGGTTAGACCTCCTGATAGGTGCAACGAATGGCTAATCAACAGGAATGCAATATACACACCCGAGGAGGCACTTTCGTATGCGATAGAGCGAGAAACGCCATTCTGTCAGGCTACTTGCCCGGTCAGCCTGGATATAAGGGGTTATGCGGGATTAATTGCAGACGGCAAATTCAAGGAAGCTTACGAGCTGATAAGAGAAAAAGTTCCTTTTCCAGGTGTTTTAGGTAGAGTTTGCACACATCCCTGTGAGGAGATGTGCAAAAGAGGTTTGATAGACGGGCCCATTTCAATTGCGAAGCTGAAAAGGTTTGTTGCCGACTATGTTTATGAGAATTATGGGAACGAGATAGAGCCTGAGCCTGTTCCCTCAACAAAAGGAAAAAAAGTAGCAGTAATCGGTAGTGGACCTGCGGGTCTTACCGCTGCATACGATTTGAAGATTTATGGTTATGACGTTACGGTGTTTGAGAAGCTCCCGGTGGTGGGTGGGATGATGGCTACGGGTATTCCAAAATATAGATTACCAAGAGCGACTCTGGAGAGGGAAATAGAATTTGTTAGGGGTATAGGAGTGGAAATAAAGACGAATGTGGAAGTTGACGAGGATATGTTCGCAGAGCTGCGCAAAACATATGATGCTGTTTTTATCTCTGTCGGTGCGCATGTAAGTGGAAAATTGGGGATCCCCGGAGAAGATTTAGAGGGTGTTATACCTGGTATTGACTTCCTCCGAGAGGTTAATCTTGGAAAAGAAGCGAAGATAGGTAAGAGAGTTGTAGTTGTAGGTGGAGGGAATGTTGCGATAGATGCAGCAAGAAGTGTATTACG
>JAENXH010000176.1 GCA_016649585.1 Methanosarcinales archaeon | reverse complement strand
CAGGGTATATAAGCTTTGTGGCTGCGGTTGAAGTAACCAGAATTTACTGGAATAGTTTATAGGAGCTAAACACATACTTTCTTTTTAATGGCAGAATGTAGTGCAGTCCTTCTTTCTCCAGAGCAAGGACGTTATCTTCTGAATAGAATCCCTTAGCTCCTATCATTGCTGCATTCTGCACACCTGCCTCCTTTACGGTCAGCGCCAGCGATGATACGTCACGTATCGAACCCGCCACCGTGCGGAAATACGAAGGCATATGGTGGTCGAGTGAGAATAGAAAAATCAGGTGGATCCGGGGCAGAAATTCTCTTTTGCTGTTGTATCCGGACACAGAAGAGATTATATTCTCAGGGAGTGAAAATACGTGCGTCAGATCGATTAGGAGAAAGTCATTTCCAGAAACGAACTGTTTGAGGAACGTTTTTGTTCTTGTTTCCCGATCCTTCCCAACATCTCCAAGCAGGTCTCCGACCACCTTCGGAGAAAGGTGCGCACCCGGCAGTCTTTCCGAAAGAAAGGAGGTGGCATAATAAGCCTGCAGGTTTTTCATCGGTGTATTGTAGAGAAGTCTAAAAACGGAGAATATAAAGCGTTCCTTCCATTTATCTGGATATATCTCCTTGAATCTCTCTTTAATGTCATCGTTCGCGTCTAAAAGAAAATCCGTGCTCCAAACTCATTGACTGCGATATTGTTCAGACTTTTCATCGCTCGCTCTTGCTTGGGTTCTATCAACCCATCACGGGTGATCGTTTCCAGAAACTTCTCTGTAATCTTCTTCGCCCTCTTCAGCCGAGGTTGCACGCTCTATACTAAAATCCGCATTTTCACGCTCCAAAAACGCTTTTGTCAACGCGAGGAAATCCGTCTCATCATCTACATGCAGTACCTTTATCCCTTTTTGCTCTTCGCGCATCTACTCTTAATCCCCACACACATATACCAATTCATCACTAATAGTCTCTATCAATAGTTCGAAAGCAACGTTATAAGTAGGGGCCGAAAAGCTTTTCAGTTTTGCTAAGTATGACGCCAAAGCTTTTCAAATTCTATTATTGCTTGAACACCAAGCCAAGCCAGAGAACCGAAAATCTGTCGCTATATCTCACACATATACCTCTTCCAGCACAATTTCTCCACCTGCGAACTTCTTTATGTATTTCGACGCTTCAATCGTACCTTCTTTGAGTTCTTCATGAGACATTCCGGGGATGCCATAAGTAACTAAAAGCACGTCCGTCGTAGAATCCGTTACCTTCGTTTCATCCATGTCTCCGTGCACATATACGCACAATATCTTTGCTGCATCGGTCAGAACAATCTCTTTTCCAGTTAATTCCTTTCTCCTATTCCCTATCAACACCACTTCTTCACCCGCTCTCGAAAGCCTTACTGATAACGGCGGGGCTATTCGCTTCATATCAAAAGCGCTGAAGGTAAGCAGTGTCTTCACTGATGCGAGATTGTAGGCATCCACAATGGGCGACACCCGTGGCAACCCTTTGTTCAGCAAAATTCGTCTCAGCAATGCCTCGGATGCCGGTCTGACTTTCGTTGGATCAACACCCATTCGCCAGAAGAAGTCGCGTTGCTGTCTGATTATTCTTATGTCCTTGACCTCGTCAATACTATATTTGCTTTTCGCTGCTTCTTCAACTTCTGTTATCGCTTTGATTATTTCACTGCTTTCTTTTTGCCTTACTCCTCGTATCGCCGCAATGCCAACGCTTATCTCAAATTTTTTCCGTACCGCATCATCTATAACGAGGCGCATCATAAACCTTTCTTAAAAGAAAGTTTCATCAAAGAATTTCTATCACGATTGTATGCGTCATCAGGTTTATTTCCTTTACCTGCCCTTTTGTGGCTTGTGTCTCACCTAATATCCCGGTGAGTTTTATCTCCTCACCGTCAATGTCTACACGCACTACATCATCCATCAGTAATTCCCTGTTCCCTTCTTTCTCTATGAACACACTCGATTCGCACATATTTCTGTTTTTCCCCCTTTGTTAGTTAATCTTTACTTCGTTACACCTTTTTATTTAATTTCGTATGCAATTAGAACAATCCAATAACCGCAAATACTGCTCCCGGTTAAATATTAAACTCTTTTAACACCCTTGGATCAATCTCATCCATGTTCAGCATGTCTCTAATTCCTACTTCCTTGTTTACGTAAATCTTCTTTTGCAACTCGTTGTTTTCTATTTCCTCTATCATCCTAACCAGGCCCTTCTTTTCCAAGCTTGACACGTAATAACTCACCAACTTTTGATTCCATCCAAGTTTTTTTGAGATCTGATGAATACTCAGCCCCTCATTCCCATCCATAAATTCCAACAGCTCGTATTCCCTTTCCTCGGGCAATGCCTCCTTCTTCAGTGCCTGAGCCTGTGCTGGAAATGCTGTGCTTTTAGCTTCCATGTTTTCTAATTACATTTATAAGAAGATATAGCTTTCTCCCCTTCGTGTGAATCCCGTATATCCACTCCACCGCCATCAAGTTATGTGATGAAATACGGGGCGCATATATGTTATGCGCACGCCTATCAAGGCCGTGCCAGAGTAAGAAACAAGCATGAAAAGGTGAAGAGGGGTTTTGCTCTGCCACTATAACCAGTACTAAAGGGGTACTATAATGGTTAGATACTATAAAGGTTAGATACTATAAAGGTTAGATACTATAAAGGGTTAGATACTATAAGGGTTAAATACTATAATGGGTAGATAATGAGATAAGAGATACTTCACTCCATGTTTAGAAAATTCCACATATTAATCTTACTAAACTCACTAAACTCACTAAACTCACTAACCTCATCATCATGATTTTCTTATTCCTTTATA
>JAENXH010000175.1 GCA_016649585.1 Methanosarcinales archaeon | reverse complement strand
TAAAACACCTACACCAACTGCAACTCCTACTCCTACTGTGAACGTGACACCAACATCCACGCCTACACCTACCGAAGGAGAGCAAACGTCAGAAGCTGATGAAGCACCAGTGCCCGGATTTGAACTTGCCCTTTCGTTAGTTATGCTCATTGTGGTAGCGTATCTGATAAGAAAACCGTTGAAATGAACAAAAACCGAAAAATAGCAATTGCTGCTGTCGCATGCATTGTCCTCTTGGTGGCGGTTTTAGGTGCCGCTTATCTCGGAGGATTAATGGAACCCCCTGAACTCGGCGAGTCTAACGGGGATTCTCAGATATACCCGGGGTATCCGAGGACGATCACGGATTCCGGCGGGAGAAACGTCACGATATACAAGCCAGTGGAGAGGATAATTACGCTTTCAACCGATGGTGCAGAAGGTGTCAGAACACTCGGAGCGGTGGATAACATCGTTGGCGTGACGGACATGATAAACAAAGACGGCAAGGAGTATTTTCCTGAGTTGGCGGATAAACCCTCTGTGGGCACATGGAATGAATTTGATTACGAGAGAATCGTGGACATCGCAGTGAATAACACCACTGGTACTGTTCCCGGTGTGCTCGTAATAAGCTACGTGTCCAAGGTTTCTGAGGTTGAAGAGAAATTAAGCTCTTTTGAGCATATTGCAGTTGTTGGGCTGGATCTTTACAAAGAAGAGACGTTTGATGCGGAGATAGTAAAACTTGGCTATCTCCTTGAAAGGGAGGACGAAGCGCAGGATTTCATTGATTGGCGCCATGAAAAGATAGATATAGTAAAGAGCGCAGTAGATGGACTTGAGAGGCCGAAGGTGTACATTGAAAAGGGCAGCTCAACGGGAACGGGAGAACTTGGCACCTATGGAGAAGGTTCTGCATTTGATAGGCTCTGTGAGATCGCGGGTGGAGAGAACGTTGCCACGCACATGGACGCCACATATCCAAAGGTGGACTGGGAATGGGTAATGGAACAAAATCCGGATATTATCATAAAAGAAGAGCCAAGAACATTCCTTGAAGTTACAGGCAAGGCAGAAGAGATGAGAGTAGAAGTCCTGAATCGTCCCGGTGCCGAAAACATGTCAGCAATAAAAAATGACCGTGTATACATACTCAACCGCAAGATGGACTATGGATTAGAGAACGTAGTTGGACTCACCTATTGGGCTAAGATTTTCCATCCTGATACCAGTCTGGATCCAGAAGCGGTTTACAGAGAATATCTCGAAGAATATCAGGGCTTGGAATATCATGAAGACAAAATGGTGGTGTACCCTGATGAGATATAAGGGGTTATGATATGTCAACCTTATTATATCACTTGAGAACATAGATGATTGGTGAAGGAGGAGAAGGGATGCGTTTGAAAAATCTCATCGGTGTTGTAGCGGTATTTATTCTCATCATGACTTTAGTGCTCGTCTTGTTCCCTTCCACTGCCTCTGCTCATTTTTACAACAGGACGTGGACTCCGACCGGCGGGACACTCAATTATTCCGGCGAGATTGTTGCGAGCGGCACCACCCCTGGTGCTGAGGACGAAAGTAACGCCGGGTACATTATTTTGCTTGTGTACAACGGGAAATCCGGCGATGAGACGGGTGGCGAGAAGATTAAATTCTTCAATCTAACACTAACAAAGAATGATTTTGCGAATGTGAGGGTAGAGGGGCCTTATACGAAATCAGGTAGTCAATATCCGGGCTACGATTTGGAGGTGGATGAAGTTCCGGCAGGTGAGGAATGGGATGTGGAGGGCAAGAAATCAGATAGTTACTACCGGGTGGAGGACGAGTATAACAACGGCGGCTGGCTGCAGGTGGTCAAGCAGACATTCAACTTGGAACTGAAGAAGAAGAAGGTGCAGGAAGGCAAGACCTTCAACCTCAAGATGAAATCAAATGGGCGATTAGAAGGCGTAATGAAGCTGACCATTGAAGATTCTGACGGCTATTCGATAATGAATGCTGATAGAAAGGACATCTACAAAATTCAGGTAAATTATGGGGAGAAGAATGATTTTGTAAGCTTTGCTGACGGTCCGGAGCCTATAAGAGGGATAAACTTCACTGCAGATAAAAAGCTGGTCTTCAATGCATCAGAGCTGGACATGGGGGCGGGTAAATACACGATAATTTTAGAGGACTATGCAACAGGGGCTGAAGACGAAGTGAAAATAGAGGTTGAGGAGCGGTATCTGGACGTGGAGTGTGACGAAGAAGTAGTGATGGGCAGCGATATTGTTCTGATAATAAAAAGTTCGTTCTATGAGGAACACGCAACTGTTACAGTCGAGGATATTCCAGAAGAGGAAGGAATACATAAGATAACCCTTGACGAGGAGGGGAAGAAAAAGGTAAAGATCCCCACCGAAAGTCGGGACTATGGAACATATAAGATACTGGTTGAAGTTTCCGACATGGAAAAGACCGTGTATGTGAAGATAAAGAGAGAAGGCTCAAGCTTAGAAGTCCCTGATAATGCAACTGTGGGTGATATTATCCATATAAAAGGGAGTTCGGACTTTGGCGATTTAGCCGTTTTCGTAATTGATGACGTCTTCAAAGGCGAAGCACGAATAAGTGATGATAAATTCGAATGGGACTGGGACACAAGCGGCGAACTCGACGGCTACCGGGAAATAGAAGTTTTCATGGTGGATGCCCATGATTTTTCCGTTGGTGATCGGGTCAGTGATGAGTGGCAGAAAGCGAAAGATGTGTACGCATCAGCAACCATATTCCTGCTTCTGCCAGCATTCAGCATGACCGTCCCGGAAGGCATAGCTGAGGGCGACGATGTCGTAATACTGTCTCTTATACACATCTGACG
>JAENXH010000174.1 GCA_016649585.1 Methanosarcinales archaeon | reverse complement strand
TCTCATAGCCGATTTCCCTGAAACAGCGGTCTTGAATACCGCAATGGATGAATGGATAGCGGTAATAAATTATGAAGGTGACGCAAGTAAGTTAAGGAGATATGGATTGGGATTAGGTGAAGGTAGCCTTTTACTTGCGGCGAGACGTGAGGACAGACTGGTACTCGATGATGCAAATGCCAGAAAGTTCGCGGAATCTAAGGGATTGCGATTCATAGGGTTAATCGGTCTGCTGGTCGCAGCGGTGAAACAGAAAAAGCTGAAAAGAGAGAAGGTGACGGAAGTGCTGAATAAACTTGCAAGAAGTGACTCCAGGATAAGCTCTGATTTGCTTCTCTGGGCTAAGGAAGAGATTGAACGTGTTTCGTAAATCTTATTTAGATGCACCAATGCATAATGACTCATTCAAAAGACGTACTCAGCTTTATCCTTCTACCGAGCGATCATAGGACAAGCTCTTTCATAAGTTTAAGGATACAAAAAATTTAACGGTTTGGAAGGAGGGTTACAAAAGCAAAGGCTACAGCACCATTGTAAGACAAAAAATCACGATGAGTGCAACAGGAATCAGTATCATGCCCGTGAAGGCATTTTTAGTTATCGCACTGATTCCTTCCTTGATTTTCTCTTCGTCCCTATTTTCGATTAAACTTCTTTTAAACGGTCGAATTAAAAGCAAACTCTTTGCAGTGAAGAACATCGGAAGGGCTAACAGCACGAAGAGAACGTACGGGATGCCAATGCCAAGGAACAGAAGTGGGATAAATGCGAGCCATGAACAAATGGTCAGCGGTAGATAAAGGCTGGCAGTCGTGGTCTTACCCAATCGAACTGCCAGATTTCTGCGTTTTATCACGCTGTCACACTCGAAATCAGGGATTTCTCTCGTTAATTTCAGCTTGAATACATCTATCACCCACGGAAGGGCAACAATCGTGGGGAGCCAGCTCACCTGGCCTGCTTGCAAATAGTAACCGCTGAACACAGTCAGCCATCCTACTCCTGCGGTTAGTGTTAGTTCACCCAGGCCATGGTAAGAGAACCGTGGTCCCCTTGAGTAAGAGTAGGGGATGAATATGCCAAGGAGACCGAGTAGCAAGGTCAGACCCCCGGTCTTGAAATAAAAATGTAACAGCACGCCGAGTGGTAAAGCAGCCAATGCGCATAAATAAGCACCGATGTTAGCCTGCTTTACAGTTATAAGCCCTTTCGCAAATGCGTTAAATCGCCCGCTGACCGCGGTATTATGAAGCGTGCTCATTCCCTTTACATCACCAAAGTCAATCCCTTTTTGCTTTAAATCCGCGTATATACTGCTCGCATTGAGCACGAAGCAGAAATCCGTCAGCAGAAAGACCGCAAGCAGCGAGATTGCGAATACCGTGCCATCGAAAGGGTACCCGTCAGCCCATGCTAAGACCGCTCCTAAGAGGAATGGGAGCATAGTTGTTGTGAACTTCGGCAACCCGGAAAGCTCAAGCCAACCGGATACAATATCCTTTGTGTGGTTCATTTTCCCGCAGCATCCTCTTTTCTTTTAGTTGTAATTCAAAAAAGCCTCGTCTATTTTATAATTATATATATCATCTCCAGAACATTCCGTAGAACTATTTTTTGAGAACTTCCCGTATTCATGCTTCTATTTTTAATGGAAATAGAGAAGTGTATATTTCCATTGTACGTTCATCCGATCTTAAAATAGCGTCTCATCCTGTTCGTAACTTCGATTCAATCGCAGTGCGAGTTCAGCTTTTGTTAACTCTACGCTTAGATAAGAAACGTGCTCAAGCCGTGAAACCAGATTCAATCGCAGGATTGTATCCATTATCTCCTGCGCACTCCGCCCTGTTATCTGTTTCCCGGTAGGCGAATGCTTCGCAAATATTTTCTTTTCGCTCCAGCCATCCCCGTCAACATCACAAATGCCGATTCTAAAGCATCCTTTGGGATCAAGCTGCCACTTTTCGTTCCTTTTCGCAACGATAAGCCCTTCATCTCGAATTCGCATGACCGGCTTACTTCTCTTTTCCTTTAACATCAAAAGGTTGAATCCAACATCCTTCGGCGCGCTCTTGCGTGCCTTCGACAGCATCATCATCTCCGATGCTACCCGCAGCTCTCTTACACTTCCTCGCGTTTTAGCACTGCATTCCAGAGTGAAAAGGATATCCGCACTTAGTTCAGAGGCGATGCCTGCTAAGGTTGCGTTTATGCCTACCGAATCGGCATCCATAAGCTCTGTGACGTTTCCAACGCCAAAGAAGAGGGGTGTGCTCCTATCTTGCAATCGGAAAAGATAATAGTTGTATAATGATTCTGCGATTCCGTATCCAATGGAGTTTAAGACGGGGTCTGCAATTATTCGCTTTATACCCTGCTCCTCAGCCATTTTTAGGTTTGCCGCCAAACTCTCGTTGGTTTCGTCTGTACCCGCACTATCGGGAATTACGACTGCTGCTATATCATTCTTCGCTATCGCGTCACCCACTTCAGGAATATTATCTTTATTCAAGCTGAGCACCATATCAACACTGTTTTCTATGCCTGTGCGTATGAGGTCTACATCCAAGGTATCAATAGAAATAGGCACATCTGGTGCGAACGACAAAGCTGTTTCTACTGTTTTTTCAACCTCATCGGGCTGCGCACCGATATGAACCCCTATATCCAGAATGTCCGCACCGCTTTTCAGGTAGTGCTCTATCATTCGCCGTATTTCATCCTCGGTCATCAACGTTGCATCCACGAGTTCTGCGCAGACCTTCATCCGTGATCCACCGCCTATTTTCACACCTTTTACGGAGAACGTCTCCTTTGCTCCGCGTTCTAACTCGTCAAGCTGTTGCTTCGCATTCTCTTTTCGCTGCTCAGCCAAAAACACATCAGCCG
>JAENXH010000173.1 GCA_016649585.1 Methanosarcinales archaeon | reverse complement strand
CCTTTGAAGAGCCGTGTAACTTCTTCGTAGTTTATCTGCTTATAATCTGCTTCCCACCAGTAATGCCCGTCGTTCTTCAGATAACGTGAGAGCATGAACGTATCGGCGTCTGAAAAACTGATTGGTCTTCGTCCATTCTTCTCGTCGTTATCAAACACCAACGTAATCCTCGCGATCTCGTTACCACGTCTTATCAAATCTCTCAGCCGTTTGCCCCGTTCTGTGTATATCTGACCCAACGCCACGGAGATTGCTAATAGGATGGACGATTTTCCCGCACCATTGGGACCGGAAATCAGATTAAGTCCTGGTTTTAGTGGTATTCTCGCATATTCGTAGGACATGAAATTCTCTAAGATTATCTCTTTCAGCCAGATGCTGCTGGTTCCGGGTTCTCTGGTCGTTAATGCGGGCATTTTATGCGTTGTGACGGCTATTCTTACTATAGGTTGGGAGGTTAAAAGGTTGGTAACCAGGAATACAGAATCTTTTTTGCCGTTGATTTTATTTTATGGTTCCGAGATGACGTTGCCATTAAGTCTTCGTTATAAAAAGTAGGCGATTTTTATCGGTAGATTATTAATATCTCCTTGTCATAGTATGAATCATGGTCTTAGCGGGAAAATTGTTTCTGGTTGAAGAGGATATTGACTTGCAAGGGATAGCAGCCAAGCTGAAAGGGTTCAAAGCAGAAGAGAGCTTGAAGGACGAGAATATAAGCTTGATCACCGAGATAAAGGACTTGCGCTTAGTTGGTGATTCCCTGTACGGGACGTTCATTCAGGATCAACTGCTGGATGTCTATCACCGCGGTGAGCGGGTGCGCGTACCAACCACTTCTGAAGCGCCGTTTTTCTTCGTTCAACAAGAACAAGAACAGGCGCAGAACCAAGAGCAAAACGGCAGCAGAACTGTTCTGACAGCAATGGATAAGAAAGCGCGGGCTAATAATATCGCAAATCAGTTGAGCAAGATACTGTTCATCACAACGGGCAAGATCGTAGAAGTGAGGATTGAGCCAGCACGATTTGAGCGGTTTCACGAGGACAACTTCGAGGATACCAAAGTCATCTTCTTCGACGATGTGGACATCCCGAATATTAAAAAACTGTCTATGTATGGCTCGGGATTAGGGAATACGTCCGCGTATGTTGACAACCTGAAGCACGGGAAGATATGGTATATCGTCTTGAAATCCAAACGACACGGGTTGGTGGTCGGGGTAACAAGAAACGGGGTGGTAACGATCTTCAGCAAGGCGACAAAGGACGAGTTCATACAGTATGTAAAAGACGAGATTATTGATTTGATATGATTTAAGTTGTTGTAGCCGCTTAGAGTCAATAGGAATGAATCTAAAAGCGAGTCTGGAGTTTGAAAAGCGCATAGGAATATGGTTTTACGCTACGCAGAGTGAGGGAATAGGTGGAACGATAAAGACAATACCCGCTGACTTTTTAGTGCGTGAGGTTACGAACAGAACCGAGGGAGATGACGGAAAATACCTGATTGCGGAATTGACGAAGCAGAACTGGGACACGCACAGCGTGGTACGCGAGATTTCCAATCGGTTGCGTGTGAGCAGGAACAGAATCGGGTTCGCAGGCACCAAGGACAAATTCGCCGTGACCACGCAGAAGATAAGCATCTGGGATACTGATGAAACCGAGCTGGAACGCGTGAAGATCGGTGACGTCTCTTTGAAAATACTTGGAAGGTCGAACAAGACGGTTTCCTTAGGCGATCTTTATGGAAACGCGTTTAAAATTGTTATTCGTAACGTAGAAGGCACAGAAGAAGAGCTAAAAGAAAAAATCGGGGCGATAACAGGCGAAATAGCAACTATGGGTGGCATACCCAATTTCTTCGGTGTTCAGCGGTTCGGCATGAACCGTCCGATAACGCATGTCGTGGGGGAGCATCTGATACGAGGTAATATAAAGGAAGCAGTACTCTCTTACATCTCCGATATTTTCGCAGGTGAGAGCGAAGAGGCGAAAGAGGCGAGAAGTTTGTGCAAGGACGGTGACCTGAAAGAGTGCTTGAAACGAATGCCTCTGTTCTTGCGATACGAACGCTCGATGCTGAATGAACTGGTGAAAAGTAATAGTGAACTTGAAGAAATAGGGGAAGCACAGTTCCTTTCTGCTTTTTCCGTACTTCCAAAGAACTTACAGAAACTGTTCGTGCACGCTTATCAAGCATATCTCTTCAACCTCATTTTGAGTCATCGTATGCAGCAGAATCTGCCATTGAACGAGGCGGTGGTAGGCGATGTGGTCTGTTTTCATAACGAACTTGGATTAGCAGATCCTGACCGGGTGGAGAAAGTCAGTGAGGATAAATTAGAGGGGATAAACCGGTTGATAAAGCGTGGCAGGGCTTTTGTCACCGTTCCTATCTTTGGTTCTGAAACCGAGGTTGCAGATGGCGTGGTCGGTGAGATTGAGCGGACGGTTTTTGAAGATGAAAAAGTAGAACTAAACAACTTTTATATCGAGAAGATTCCAGAGATAAGCTCTAAGGGCACACGAAGGCCGGTGCTGGTGCCTGTAACGCTAAACGCAGAAATCAGTGACGATGAACTAAACCCCGAACGGTGTAAAGCGATGTTGGAGTTTTTCCTGCCAAAAGGCTCGTATGCTACGGTTCTGTTGCGAGAATATATGAAAAACTTTAAGTGAAGTCTAAAAGGTTACACCTCAAAGCATACTTTTTACTTACTCTTTTCTTCTTTCTATTTCGTTTACTTACTCAGGAGATTCATCCCAGGACTAATAAAAGGAAAGATAGACGATATAACGGATGGGGGATAGCGACGTAGAGGCGGATTAAGCCCGTATCCAACTGATTAAAATATAGTGTGTAGTTTCAAGGTTTATTAACATTAACTGGAAAGGGTCAATACATCGCGAACCATTTCATTTGGCAAATAAAGGGTCAATACATCGCGAACTCTTTTA
>JAENXH010000172.1 GCA_016649585.1 Methanosarcinales archaeon | reverse complement strand
TGCGAAGATACTGCTACGAGCGATTGAAGAATAAGGAAAGTATCCATTCAGTGCTCATCGATTATTTTTATTACCTCCCAATGCCAGAGAAGGTTGAATCAGTGGATGATTTAGCACCGGTTATTGAATTGTATCACCACGCCGTTAGGGCAGGGAGATATGATGAAGCGCTGGAATTATTCTATGTTAGGCTTCATGAAAAATTATTCCATAGATTTGGGGCATATCAAGCGATAATCGAACTTCTTCGTCCTCTTTTTCCCGATGGTGAGGATAACCTGCCGAGATTGAAAAAAGAAGGTCACCAAGCGTTTACTTTGGGTATACTTGCAAATTCTTATTCGTTGTCAGGACTGCCCCGGCGAGCAGTGCCACTGATTGAGAGCCAAATTTCAATCAGAGAAAAACAAAATGATAAAAAAAATTTAGCCACGGGTCTGGATAGCCTTGCTGGGGTCCAAAGTTTAATCGGAGAAATACACGCTGCCGAATATAATATTCGGCGGGTGATTGCAGTCGGCCGTGGGATTAAGGACGATTTTGAGGAAGCAATCGGTCATCGTGAACTTGGGCTTTTACTTGCTTTTCGAGGAAAGTTTGAAGAATCGCAACAGGAACTCGATAAAGCTCTTGAATTATTCACAAAAACGAGAGAAGTTCAATCTCAATGTCTTCTTTGGATATGTCACTCATTCCGTTCCCTTTTCATGAGCAACGCCGAAGAAGCCATCAAGTCTGCCATAAAAGCCCGCGAACTGGCTGATATCTACAAAAACGAAAGAGACATCATCCGCGCGGAATACCTTCTCGGTGCCTCCTACTTGATGAAAGGTGGTGCATCCGAAGCGGAGAAACACTTAACCGAAGCATTGAACCACGATAGAAAAATCAATCTGGTGGAATTGGAGCCTGATATTCTTCTGGAGTTTGCTAAACTCAGGTTTCGGCAGGATCATAAAGCGGAAGCATTGAACCACGCAGAAGAAGCGTTACAGATTGCGGACCGGTGCGAGTACCGCTTGAAGCAGGCAGATATCCACAATTTTTTGGCGGCGTTCTATCTGGATGCTGGTGATTTGAAGAAAGCGAACGAGCACGCGGAAAAAGCGAAAGAGCGGGCGGAGTGCGGGTATAAGCCTGCGTTGGAGAAGGCGGAAAAATTATTAAAAAAGATCGAGCGAAGGTAAAAAAGATTGAAAATTGTGATACCTTTTGGGCGGCTTTAAGTGATATATGTAATAAGTGTAAATTTATTCTAAAAATGGGGAGTTACGAAACATGGGTCATTACTCCTTGCTGGACATAGGACGTATCCATTTGGAATTCAAGTATAGGATGCCATACGTCTGCACAATTCTCTTTGAGCCCAAAGAGCCACGGGTTGAGGTGCATGAAGAAGAGAGTTTCCCATACTGCGAGTTTGCCGGATATCAGACAACCGCACAGGCATCTATCGAGAGGCTTAAGCACCAGGGGTTCAACGAGGCTTTCTTTTCCGCAGTCTTAGCTCCACATTTGGAGGGCTTTGAAGATTTTTACCTTGATACTTTAATCGAAGATGCCCCCAGCCAAGTTTCTATGAAAGAAGCCTCTGTGCATGCACGGTTCCTTGAAAACCTTGATCTGTCACCGCTCATACCTGCTGGCTCCGCGACCTTTACGGCCTATATTGAATTCCTCAGAGCCATTTTGGACGGTCGTCGTAGACGTGGCTTAGAGCGGAAGCTTGCCAAAATCGGGGCGTCACCAAAGGTGTTACAAAATGCGTTGCGTGGGACACCATTTGAGCGAACATCCAAAACCCGAGGGTATATCGAGTTGGATCTGGATTATTTGTGGGGTCCAGTCTTCGAACTTGCCTGGTACCTTCCCAACTGCTGTAACCCGGGCGGCGAGCATCCTGTGCGAAACCTGTGACGACTACGGGGATTTTTATGACATATTAGTTGTATGGCTATTGCTGAAAGCCTCAGCCCCTAAAGCTTCCGTAGTTTTGAACTTCGGAGACTTCCTGGAAGGCCCAGACTACCGTGAAGAGGCTGCTACATTCCTAAACCGTGTCAAGGAGGAAGCTGCAACAAAGGCTCTTGCCTTTCAACACGCATTCTCACTCCTCCTGGCTAAGGATGCTGAGCTTGACTTGATGCATCGGCGATATCAAGTATCCGCTCTGCTGGCAGATTTGAGCAAAGAAGAAGACCCACAGCGCAAGGGGCATCTCTTAGAAGATATCTGTTGCCAAATTTTCACGTTAAGTTCAGGACTGACTATTGAATCCACACGACTCAATAACAAGGATGAGGAACTCGATATAGTTCTTCGGAATAATATCACACGCTCATTCTTGAGATCGCCTATCATTTTGGTCGAGTGCAAAAACTGGTCACGCCCAGTATCGGCTTCCGTGCTACGCGATTTCGAGAGTAAGGTGCGAAACCATTCGAACCTGTGTCGCATTGGTATTTTTGTCGCGCTTAACGGCTTTGCTTCAACGGATAAGGAGGTTCTCAGGCGTCTCGGAAGGGACGATATTGTCCTGGTCTTAGTTACTGGTGATGACCTTCGAGAGCTTGTGGTGGGAACAAATACTCTTGAGGACTGGCTTGAATGTCTCATAGCTCGTAGCTTAAGGTAGCAAATGACGGAACTAAATTTTCAATGTAAGAAATGCGGAAGAGAATTCGATTGTGAGGTAGGTAAAATCTCGTTTCCAATCGAAGAAGACCGCCCTCGGTTTGAAAAGGACATTGCGTGTCCCAGATGTGGGATTTTATCCATGGACGAAGTCTGGTTGACAGAACTTGGGCAAACGCAATTAGGGGCAGTTTTCATGTCCGCAGAATGAGAGAGTGTAAGAAGAAGCGACGGGGCGAAAACTTTACCAACTTCAAACTACTACCAGAAACAAGGGTAAAATAAAAGGCACTTCTCCCATTTTAGGAACACCACCCACATGATTGAAGGATCTTCAGCTCGAAATACTCCAAATCGTGGAATC
>JAENXH010000171.1 GCA_016649585.1 Methanosarcinales archaeon | reverse complement strand
GACATCATCGTATAATTGTCTTGTGAGTCATATGTAATACCCGATGTTATACTTGAAAAAAAGGGCACCCGTAAACTATCATCTGCATCATTTTCTATTCCCCTCTTAATAATTATAATTTCCCCTTTTCTTAATTCAATTCTATCATTGTACCAACAATCAATTGCCATTTTATATCCTCTCCTACACTGTACAAAGTCACATACCCCTTAAGTACAGGGCCTGTGAGTAAGTGTGAGGCATGCAACTCACATTTTGATATATCTTGATGTTATCTTAGGTTTATAAAAACTTTACGATTTTCTGATCTTATTCGCTTCTCAAATCCATTACGCGTAAGTAATACCTTTTATATCCTCTCGTGCCATATATTACTGACAATGTAGTTGGGCTTGAGATTGAATAGAGAGAAATGGCAAAAATGATCCCGTTAGGCAGCAACGAGATGCTGCTGGTGCGTGGAAACAGTGGTACCTTGGCAGTGGTTAAGGTAGGCAAACAAAGGCAGTTTCTCGTTGATACTCCCGAAAGGGAGATTGTGCTGGCGCTGGGACCTGAAGCGTTGCTTGTAGCTTCCGGATTCGGCACAGACGCACAAATGGTGAACGGGTTACGGTGTGTGCTGTACATGATTAGAGAAGTGAACTCGCCACTGATTGTGCTGCCAAAGAACCATCCTGCATCCGCTCGTCTCAAAATAGTAGTAGCTGCGGGCAAGCGGATCGTGTTGAGCTGTGATATAACGCCGGGCACGCATCCAGAGCAGCATTTACTCTGTGGCATGAAGGAATTCGATGGTGCGGAGATTCTTGGCGTTGAAGGCGGTGTGGAGCTCGAGGGGCTGGAAGGGGCGACGTGTGAGAAAAAAGCATTTATAAACTTTTCTTTTACACAAAGATAGTGTAGTGACAAAGAATTACAGGCGGGCTAAGGTATGATAGACGAAGCAGCAGTAAAATCCACGGAAAGGGAAGTTGTGGATCTTTCAAAAGCGAAGAGAATCGTAATAAAGGTTGGAACCAGCAACCTCACCGATAAGAACTACCGGCTTGAGCCACTGAAGGTTGAGAAACTCGCTAAAGATATAGTTGAACTAAAAAGGCACGGTAAAGAAGTTATTTTGGTGACCTCAGGTGCTATCGGTGCAGGTATTGGTAAACTTGACCTAAAACGAAGACCTCGAGATATAAAGGTATTACAAGCCACGGCTGCGGTCGGTCAGAACATTCTGATGAGCACGTATGATAGATATTTCGACAATTATGACCAGATCATCGCTCAAGTCTTGTTAACACATGAGGCCTTCTTTAACAGACAGCGGTACCTTAACCTGCGAAATACCCTGATCACCTTACTTAAGTCCGGTATAATCCCGATAATCAACGAGAACGACACTGTAGCCGTAGATGAAATAAAATTAGGAGATAACGATAATTTATCAGCGCTGGTAGCAAGCAATCTCGATGCAGGTTTACTCATTATCCTGTCTGACGTTGATGGCTTGTTCACCTCGAACCCGAAACGGAGTAAGAAAGCAGAACTCATCTCGGTTGTGGATGAGATAACCCCTGAGATTGAGCGTATTGCAGAAACAGGCGGAAAAACCGGCGTGGGTGGTATGAAGACGAAAATTCAAGCCGCAAAGGTCACTATGAAAGCAGGCATTCCACTGATCATCGCAAACGGCAGTGAAGAGAACATCCTTATACGAATCATAGAGGGGGAACGTGTTGGAACGCTGTTCATGCCAAAAACAACGAGAAAGATGAACGGTAAAGAGCACTGGATTCTCTTTGCATCCTCGTCAAAGGGCATGATTAAAGTAGATGATGGAGCAAAAACAGCCTTAATCAAGAATAGCAGTAGCTTGCTTCCTTCTGGAATCATAGCTGTAGAAAAGGAGTTCAGAAGTGGCGACACGGTAAGCATTTTAGACACCGAGGGTGTAGAATTCGCAAAAGGCATCTCAAATTACTCAAGCAGTGATATCGAGAAGATAAAAGGCATGCAATCGAAAGACATAGAACACATTTTGGGGCGGAAGGATTACGCCGAGATTGTGTACCGGGGCAATTTGGTGCTGCTATAAAACACGGTTTCTTTTAACTAAAAACATCAGGAGATGTTTGAGATGCCAAAGGTTGTTATAACTGATATAGAGCTCAATTACCATGAAGAAGGGACGGGATTTCCCCTTATCTTGATTCACGGGCTTTCCGATGATGCCCGCCTGTGGACACCTCTGATGCCTGTGGTTTCCGAAAAATACCGGACCATCGCCCTGGACGTCAGGGGTCATGGACGCTCGGGGAAACCAGATATGCCGTATTCCATCCAGCAATTCTCCGAAGACCTTCTTGCGTTTCTTCGAGAACTTGATATCTCCCGGGCCCATCTGCTCGGTCTTTCTATGGGTGGAGCCATAGCCCAGCAATTTGCCCTTGAACATCCCGAAAAAGTTCGTTCACTCATTCTACTTTCTACGTTCAGTTATACCGATCCTGCCTTGCGAGATACGTTCAAAAGGCTTCGAAACCGCCTGATCACGGGCGGATGCCCGGCATTCTTCGATGATGCGGTTAAACTAACCGTTACTCCGGAGTTCGCCTCTGCTCATGCCGATGAAATTGCAACGGTTAAGGAGGAAATGGTCACGATGAATTCCCCCTCTGCTCTTGTCCATGCCATTGATGCTTGTATGGAGTTCAGTGTAGCGGATAGAATATCCCGGCTTTCGCTTCCTACGTTGATAATTTCTGGTAGAGAGGATACTTTCACCCCGCTCCACTTCTCCGAACGGATTCATCGCTCTATCCAGAGTTCAAAGTGGAAGATACTGGACGGTGTTGCTCATAACGTGCTCATTCTGGAAAAGATCCCTGAACTTTCCCAGTTAGTCTTGGAATTCTTGGCCACATCATAAAACACAATTTTTTAAAAAAAATCTATTCCGGTGATTTATCCCATATTCCGCACATGATGATATAGATTATTTCTAAATTTGGATTTGAGGGATA
>JAENXH010000170.1 GCA_016649585.1 Methanosarcinales archaeon | reverse complement strand
GCCATATCTTCACAAGAGATTCATGCAACCTGATAATCGTGCTGTCCTGGATAACCAGATCCTTAAAACGCTTCAATTTATCGCCCAAAACACGACCGGGTTGCTGTGCTTGAAACTCAATTGCATGGAGCACGCACCTCTGAAGGAAATCCGCCATCTCCGGTGTGAATCGGTCGTAAAAACTACTTATACTCAGTTCTACCTCTGCTTTTTCCTCGTATTTACGCTTCAGTCCCCGGATAGTGCTCAGAAAACGCACACCAAATCCAAGCGTTAACACCCAGAAAAGAATAACCGGGTCAATTTTACGCTCCCTTATGACAACTCCGGTCTCTCGCGCAGTGTTTCTTAAAAACTCCTCTGGAAACATCTCTGCAATGGTCTCTACCGTAGGGTCTACTCTCTTTTCATCATTTGAAGCCATACGTCGTATCACCGGGTAAAATAGTCGCTTTTATACTATACAAAGGTATCACTAATTGGAATCACAATCTCTTATCCGAACACCGATGAAACAACGTCATATATAGACCTGCCCAATTCTGTGAAATCACAACAGCGAAATTGTACGTCCCCCTTTGACAATTCCCGACTGGTAGTTCTGGCCATGCCAATTGCTTCTTCTGATATGTCAATTCCTAAAACGGAGCAGCTCAGATGCTCTGAGAAGTACATAACATCACGACCATAACCACAGCCAATGTCTAATATACTTACTGGCTCGTTATTTGGTTTTTTGCAACTTTCTACGTATTCCACCGCAGCAATGGCTAACTCACTTGGTCCCTCTCCCCAAACACGTTCCTTGCTTTTATATTCATTATCCCAGAACATTTTCATTTCCTCTGTACATGCCTGCGGTTCATATAACGTTTGGGCGGGCGTTGCCGAGCCGAAGCAGCCAGCCGTGGCCGGTTACGTTCTTATCGATACAAAGCAACCGGATATATGTGATGATTGGATTAATCGCTGGCTTTTCCTTTATTTCATTATAACCTGACTTTCAGACTATTTAAATAACCTCTCCTATATTTTATTTTTGATTGTTTAAATAACGCCATATCAAACGTTTTTAGGTTAAAGCTCCACTCTAATCAAATTAATTGTTAGTGACTACACAAATTTAAAAGCAATGATAAGCTATTAATGGTTTCTAAGCACTGTCTAAAGTTTTTGGTATGATAGAAGAGCAATTGAAGTATATAAACTCTTAAATATAGGTTATAAATATTATTTGATACTTGATAGATAACTATCGGTATTGCCCTTAGCTCAGCACAGCTTAGCAGCAGCCTCTCCACAAAATAAGCAAATGGCACGAGAAGAAGAAACACGGTATCGGTATATCGAGCATCCCTCGGATGTGGGCTTCGAAGCCTACGGTACCACGTTAGAGGAGCTCTTTGCCAATGCTGCGTTCGCTATGTACAGCTTCATGACCGATGTTGTGGAGATAGAAACAACCGAGACGAAAGAGATAACAGTAAATGCAGAAGACCTTTACAGCTTGATGTTCGATTGGCTGGATGAGCTGCTCTTTCTCTTCGAGTCGGAATCGCTGGTTATAAAAGAATTCGATATAACCGTTGACGAATCTCAATTTAGCATCAGTGGAAAGTGCCGAGGCGGAAGATTCGATCCTGCGAAGCACGAATCTGGCATCATCGTCAAAGCGGTCACCTATAACATGATGGAAATAAAGAAGAACGAGGTCTGGCACGCACGGGTTGTACTCGATGTTTAGGGTTGCCGAAGGATTCTCGTCTTCCTCAACCAGTCTATATCCGACCGATACAAATCCCGGATGTCGGTCAATCCCAAGCTCAGCATGGCAAGCCTGCCTATACCAAGCCCCCAGGCTAAAACAGGATATTCCACACCCACGGGTTTGGTTACCTCTTCCCTGAATATTCCCGCACCACCTAATTCTAACCAGCCATGCTCTGGCATATACACCTCCACTTCTACCGAGGGCTCGGTATACGGGAAATAACCCGGTCGGAATCGTATCGAAGGGAAGCCCATCTTCTTGTAGAAGGTTGCAAGTAAACCCAGCAAGTTGCTGAATGTTACGCCTTTGTCCATGACAATCCCCTCTAACTGGTCGAATTCCGGAAGATGCGTTGGGTCAATGGTTTCACGACGATACACGCGGTCAATGCAAAAGACCTTCACCGGCGGCTCAGGATGCGATGCCAGATACCCTAACGTGACCGCAGTGGTATGCGTCCTCAGCAGCAGCTCCTCACCCAACTCTTTCTTCCATTCTCCGCCCCACCCGGTGGAATTTAGCGTGCCACCATACTCATGCATCTCTTTTACGTTCCTTATCACCTCATCGCTCACGTCCAGAGGCTTTCGCGCGCCTAAATAAAAGGTATCCTGCATCTCTCGTGCCGGATGGTCCTGTGGCACGAATAGCGCATCAAAATTCCAGAACGCGCTTTGAATAAGGTCTCCTTTTATCTCTGCAAACCCCATCTCCGTAAAAATTCGCCGCATCATGTCTAAAATCCGCTGATAGGGATGTATCTTCGCAGGATAATCCTCCTTTGATGGTAGATTCACATCATACGTCTTGAATTTACACGCCCTCCACGACCCGGTTCTTATGAGTTCGGGTGTGAGCTGTGCTATCTCCTCCTCGACTGAGATACCCTGTGAAACGAGTTCCTGGCCCGCTTCTGTAATCGTTATTTTTCGCTTAATCACTTCATTATGCGCTACCAAGTTCCTTTTTCTGACTAAATCGCCTAAAACGCTCTTTAGTGATTTATCCGATAATTCTGGAATTCTTTCCTTTATCTTGATTATCGCTGTATTCTCCTCTACCTCCCCTTCATCTCGCGCAATTCTCAAAAACTCCTCGTCTACGTTATAGCCTGGATGCCCCCAAGAAGTATTTCCCGTTGGTGTTAAAACCTTTTCGCCGTCTTGCTCCGCAAATCGTGCCCAACCCTTTCTTAATAACCAACTTGTTGATATATTCGCTTCCTTATCATCATGAAACAAAATTTTAAATTCTACAATGGGTGCTCCTTTCTT
>JAENXH010000016.1 GCA_016649585.1 Methanosarcinales archaeon | reverse complement strand
AGAAGAACCACGCACGTCGAACAGTTCATAAAGCGCATTCTCAAAAGCAATTTATGGCGTTCCGGCGGCTTAGTGGTAAATATCGGTGTTCTTTACTTCCTAACAGAGTATGTGGGCGTGTACTATCTGCTCTCAAATATCGCGGGGATTATTTGCGCGTTTTTGTTGAATTATCTCTTTGAAAGCCGATTGACGTGGGGCATCAGGTAATCCCGGTGCATCAGTGTAAAGTGAAAATTCTATTTAAAGCTATCGCATATTATTATACACAGAGATGGCAGAAGAAGAAAGCTACAGTGCGAAGGATATACAGGTTTTAAAAGACTTAACAGCGGTGCGAAAAAGGCCTTCTATGTACATTGGTGATACGGGCACCCGAGGTCTTCATCATTTAGTAAACGAAGTGTTAGACAACAGCGTGGATGAAGCCATAATAGGGTTTTGCACCGCTATTGACGTGATAATCCACACTGATAACTCCGTGACGGTAAGCGATAACGGAAGAGGGATTCCTGTAGACCTTCATAAGGAATATAACCTTCCTGCGGTGGAAGTAGTGATGACAAAGCTGCATGCAGGCGGTAAATTTGATGACAAGGTTTATAAAGTGGCCGGCGGGCTGCACGGCGTGGGGATTTCGGTGGTAAATGCACTTTCAGAGTGGCTGGAGGTGGAAGTGTGCAGGAATGGGCAGAACTATTTTCAAAGATACGAGCGTGGCAAGCCGGTATGTGAATTAAAAGCGGTGAGCTGCTCGGAAGAGAATAACGGAGCGTGTGGGACGAAGGTGCGATTTAAACCGGATAGTCAGATTTTTGGCTCGTATGAAATTGACGCGAACATTTTAACGACTCGACTGAGAGAGCTGGCCTTTTTGAATAAAGGGCTTTCTATTTCCCTGGAAGATGAAAGAACGGGGGAAGGTAAAACATTCAGGTATGAGGGTGGCATTGCTTCTTTCCTGGAATATATAAACAGGGATAAACGCGTGCTGCACGGGCACATACTTTTTGAAGACGATAAGGATGACGTTAAAGTTGAAATCGGTATACAGTATAACGACAGCTATTCGGAGAACATCTTCTCGTTCGTGAATAATGTTAAGACCATAGAAGGAGGTAAGCATCTCAGTGGATTCAAAGCGGCGTTGACGAGGGCGCTTAACGAATACGGCAAAGCGAATAACCTGCTTAAAAAAATGAGTTTGGATGGCGATGACGTGCGAGAAGGGCTCACGGCGATAATAAGTTTGCAGCTAAAGGATCCGCAATTCGAGGGGCAGACAAAAACCAAACTCGGAAATAGTGAAGTCAAGGGCATTGTGGAATCAATTGTACGGGAACATCTGTGGGACTTCCTGGACGAGCATCCAACTGATGCGACTGCGATCATTAAGAAAGCAGTGGATGCTGCGAGGGCACGAGAAGCAGCACGACATGCTCGTGAAATAGTGAGGAAGAAAGATTTCATCGCGGATTCGCTGCCCGGGAAGCTTGCGGACTGCTCTGAGCGAGACCCCGCGAAAAAGGAAATTTATATCGTGGAGGGCGATTCCGCCGGTGGCTCTGCGAAACAGGCACGGGATAAGAACTTCCAGGCGATTCTGCCTATAAGAGGAAAGATTCTGAATGTGGAGAAGGCGCGGCTGGACAAGATACTGAAGAGTACCGAAATCCGCGCGCTTGTTACTGCTCTTGGTGCGGGAATAGGCGAGGATTTCGATGTGGAAAAAACGCGCTATCATAAAGTAATCATCATGAGCGACGCAGACATTGACGGTGCGCATATCCGAACGCTCTTGCTCACTTTCTTCTATCGTTACATGCAGGAGTTGGTAAGCACGACCCACGTGTATATAGCGATGCCGCCGTTGTATATGGTGAAGAAGGGCAAAGAGGTGAGATATGCCTTTACCGATGACGAATACGCAAAGATTCTGGAGGAGTTAAACGTGAAGGACGGGGATGCCGGTGTGAAGATACAGCGGTACAAAGGATTGGGCGAGATGAATCCCGAGCAGTTGTGGGGGACAACCATGAACCCGCTTACACGGTGCATAAAGCAGGTGAATTTAGCGGATGCTGCAGAAGCGGACTGGCTCTTTACGGTGCTGATGGGCGAGGAGGTAGAACCGAGAAGAAAGTTTATACAAGACCATGCAAAGGAAGTGATGAATCTGGATATTTAAGCTCGTTACTGATTGAAGAGCGTTTGGAGTTTTACGATTGCATCTGATAACTCGGTTATAGTCGGAAGAGCCTTTTCTATTCCCTCCCAGAGTCGTTTTAACACCGACTTCTTCGGCTCTGGTTTGTTAAGTTCTTCGTTAAACGTGTAAAATAGTTCTCCGGCTTCTCTATTCTTCGATTTCTCAATAAATGCCGCTATCTGCAATAATGCATTCGCCACATCTTCACCATAATCCGTTTTTATTCTGTTAAACGATTTTTCAACTATCGATTTGTTTATTATGGTTGACTTCTGGATATTTTCAAAGACAGTTACATCTCCCATAATAACACCACCCCTAAAATCAATTTGTGCCCTTGCTATTTTAGGTTTTTGCTCGTCCACCAACTTCATCGTTTCATCGAAGACATAAATTTTGAACAGGTTGCGCAACCCAACAGCCGATATTTGTTCTACTAGGGTATTTATTTCCTCATAAACTGGGAGATATTCAGCGATTTTTGGCTTTCTGCCATCCCTTACCCAGGTATCATGGCACTTTTCGATTTCTGGAATAACCGCATTTATTGCAGAAACCACATCCACGCCCACTTCACTCTCGGCGTTTTTATAAAACAACGAGGCTCTTTTAAGTTCTTGATGTGCATCAGCGATTAATGGTAATGTATCGGACATGATTCCCTCTCTGAATTTTTTTAACCCGTTATAGAGACATGCACAGCCTTTGCAGGAAGCTGCCGTTTTGTCTGCCTGCAATTCTTCAAATATATGGGTTCCTTTCATGAGGTTCTCAATTGCTTCACCAAGTAGTGCCTCCTGTTTCGCCTTATTCCCTCTAAACAGACTCCCCGACCGGATGCACTGTTTCGCCAAAAGGTCATAATATACTCCTTCAATTCTCAGCTTTTGGTCTTCGTTGTCCTTTGCTATGTTACGGGCATCTTCTAATTTCTTGAGGGACTCTGTCAGTATAGCAACAGCCCTGTGGTCATTATCTTCCCCGAGAATTTGAACAGAGCCCGAAAAGGTATCAGCGATATATGCATCGATGAGCATTTGAGAGTGCATCCGGGCATAGGGGACTTCAAACGCTTTCCGGTAGTTGGTAGCAGCTAATGTATAGAATTGAGAAGATTCTTTCGCAAGCTGTTTGATGCGGTTTTTTTCCTTTTCTTCCCTCGCCGCTTTCTTCTGTTGTTCCCCAAGCTTATAATAGCAGAGACCAAGCCAGTTTACTGCATTAGGATACCCGGGTCGAATATCTTTGTTCAGCTTTTCTATGCACGATTCTAAATATGATTGCGCAGTTTCAAGGTCAGGCACATCTTTTTCAAGTTCTAACTTTCCAAGCATCGCCAATAGCCATCCGGTCAAATGTTGGTTTTTTTTGACCTTCTACTAATCCCAGAGCGCTTTCATACCGCCCCTTTGCCTCTTCCAGCCTGCCCATGTCACTGAGCAGAGCGCAGAGGTTGTTCAATGTCGTTGCTACATCAGACTGGAACTGCGTGTTCTCCGGGAATTTATCAAGAAGGGTTTCGAAGGAAATGAGAGCTTTTTCATACAGTGGGTATGCCGCGTTAAATCTCCCTGATTTATGAAGCTGCAAAGCGGCGTTAAAAATACTCGCAGGGTTATCTTCCTCTTTCCGTCTTTCTTTTCTTCTAACGCCAAACCACTTTTTTTTATGCTCATATTTTACGAACCAGCTCTTGCGGGTCTGGTTGGCACCGCGATTCACGGTTTGCATAAACGTCGGCACTTCCTTCAGCTTTCCACATAAATAGCAGGCTTAAGCGGAAGCGCAAACTTCCTCCTTCCCTTTGGATCGTACTCCTCGTTTATTCCGATCTCACAGCAGAACTCCTTCGTTAAATACTCTTTCTCGCGTGCCAGAATCTCCTTCTCGTTCAGCTCAAAATAATCCAAGTTGCTTTTCAGCAAATGCTTCACAAAATCCACGGTGCTCTTGTCCTTGCGGATGGACATCGCCTCTTTTATCTTATCCTTATCCGGCACATCCTTGAGCGCTTTGAAGAGCGCCCACTTCCACTGCTCCGACTCCGCATCTGCGGTATAAAGGTAAATTTTACCGGGCGTGATCCTTGCTATCTTCAGTATCTCCTGTATATCTCCAACCAGGGAGACTACGTAGTCCTCTTCTTTCTCTACTAAGTCCTCAATAAACTCCTCTTTAATCGCTGGCAGCGTTTGCAGCGAAATAAACGTATCGTGCCGGTTGTGCCAGAGCTCTTCGCAGATGTGCGGCACGAGTGGCGAAAGAATTATTAGCCAGTCATCCAGAATGTTCCTGACAATCCGCCTCCTCCGTTCCACGCTCGCTCGCTTCTCATAATATTTTATGTCATTCGTCAGGTTGAAGACCACATTTATGCCTGCTTCGCGTATTCTAAAGCCTTCAAACCGCTCGATTGATTCCTGTAACATTCGGTAAAACTTCGAGAGCAGCCATCTATCGGTATGCGTGAACTCGCCTTCTTGTAATGCATCAGCCCATGTGCTCTCCTCGAACACGGTTACCAGAGCATTAAACCGTTTCCGCAATGCATCGGTGTCCTGCTCCCGCCAATTGACTACGCTTGCGAAATCGGCATTAAGCGCGCAATAAAGCCGGTATATATCCACGCCATAAAGCTCTGACACGTGTGCCAGCGGAATGACATTTCCTTTGCTCTTCGAGATCTTATGCCCTTCCCTGATCATCAACTCGTTTAAGGTTATCGCTTTCGGCCAGTGACGTTCGGGAAATATCGCTGCATGGTGCATCAAGAAGAAAACCAGATGGTTCGAGAGGTGCGGTGGCGCAGTGTGCCGCTGATCATTAGGATACCAGTATTCAAACTCTTCCCTTAGCAGTGTCAAAACGTTCGTGTCAAGCTGTAGTTCTTTTGCAATGTCTTCGGTATTGCCGATTCCCAGAAATACGTAATCAAAAAACACCTCTTCCAGTGCATCAACCGGCACGTGCCTGAGCTGGTGCGCTATGGTGTACATCGCCATGTAAATGGTGGAATCACTCAGCGATTCGATTATCCATTCCTTTTCAAACGGAAACTGTGTGCCTAAACCCCGTTTTCTCGCGCATGGTCTAAAAGCCAACCAATCAATAATGTCCTGCATATACGTCTTGTACTTATCCGGATAGAACAGCATGTTGTCAACGAGTTTATGCCCCTCATCCTTCCACCATTGCGGTGTGTAATCGATAAACCACTGATCTTGCAGGACTGCAACGATTACCTTTCCTCCGCCTCTCGTTACTGCCTTCCGCGAGGTCTCGTAAAATACATCGGCTATATTTTCGCCCTTTAACCAATCCTTAACCTCATCCTTGATCGCAGCGATTTTAATACCTGCAAAATCCTTACACTGCTCATTCAACACACCGCGATAAAATTCATCCTTATAAATTATCTGCGTGGCTTCCTCCAAACGCTCATCATCCTGGCTTTCGATTCCCATCTGTTCACAGATCTCTTTCGCTGGCAAGTCATACCCTTCAATGTCTATTATCTTTATAGGGGCAAGTTCAATCCCTTCTGTCCTTCTCAAGTCTTCCAAACCCATATAATCATACGGGGCATGTGCGGGCACCGAATAAACCACTCCGGTGCCGACATCTTCATCAACGAGGCTTGCGGGGAAAATCGGGATTTCTCTATCCTCCACAGGCTCCTTAGCCTGCTTCCACAGCAAATCCACCCCCTTTATCTCCTCTAAAACCGCAACGTCTTCACGCTGGTAACCCAATTTATCCGCAGCTTCCTTAGACACAATCCAACATTCATCCCTGGCCTTAACTTTGACATACGTTGCATCAGGGTTTATCCAGAGATTGGTGATGCCAAAAATGGTTTCGGGACGCAGCGTTGCAGCAACTAAGTACGCGTCATCGTCACAAAGTTTGAATTTTAACGCCGTATATTCAATGATTGATACCTTATCTGTGTCACCCTCGCCGATATCATCTTCTCCAACCGCACAACCCTCTTCACAGGAATACGTAATCGGATACTTCCCCTTTTTTATAACGCCCTTGTCATAAAGCTTCTTGAACTGCCACTCGATGAACTTGTTGTACATCGGCTCGGTGGTATTGAACTTTCTCCGCCAATCTATGGAATACCCCATCCTCTTAAAGTCCTCTGATATTCGAGCAGCGAAGAAATCCGCAACAATTTCCGGCTTATCAAACGTCTTGACTATCTCTTCAACCTGCGCTGCATCCTCGTAAATCGAGACATAATCCTTATATCGTTCTACAACCGCTTCTTCTCCTTTCGCAATGCTGTCTGCGATCGCTAAGATCGGCGTGCCCGTAACATGAAACGCCATTGGAAAGAGGACATTGTAGCCTTGCAATCGCTTAAATCGCGCAATTATATCTGCTATGGTGTACGTTCTTCCATGACCTATGTGCAACGGTCCCGAGGTGTACGGATAAGGGGCTGTCAAAAAGAACTTCTCCTTTTGTTCGATTTTAGCATCAAATATCTTCTCTTCTTCCCAGCTACGCTGCCATTTAGCTTCTATTTCCTTGAACTTGATGTTCTGCGCCGCTGAATCCATTTTAGCTTGTTCCTATCCACGTTCTCTTTTGCTAATACGTGATATGTATGTTATTGTTGTAAGGTGTACAATTAAAAAGGTGCGTGGTTTTTGCCCTTTCACCTCTGTTCCAAGTATTAACACCAGTCAAAAACCCGAACTCAGGACTCGAACGTAACATCAATTTTCTTGCCGGCAATCTCTTCCAAAGCCTCTACCAAAAGCCGCTCCTTCTCTCTCTGCCCCTCTTCCAACGAAACTATGTGTCTTTTTGATCGTGTTATTCCTTCTTGTACTTGAGTGAGTTGCCCCTTCGCCGAAACAACTGATTGCTTGATCTCCTCTTTATCTTTGAGTATCTTCATATCCAAAAGCTTGCCTTTGATCTCTGCAATTCGTGCTTGCAGCCGATCACGTTTCCCCTTTATCGAGGATAGATCAGCATTTAACAGATTGTCTATCCAGTTCAGCGTTGTATCTCGCTTTCGATCCTTGAGGACCGAGGGGTCTCCTTCTATAATATTCCTTATAGCGAGGAGAAATCCGTTAATATCTTCATCGAGCGCTTGAATTGGCGATGATAAGATTGAAGCTATAGCTCTTCTCTCTTCTGGAGTAAGGGTATGCCGCCCAGTCTCATCCTGCTTCTTCAAGAGGTTGAGTGCTTTGTTAAGTGGCGAGAACAATTTGCGAACGTTCGATTCGAGCGCGTTTAAATCCTCTTCTAACGAATCTAATTCGGTTTCGAGCTCTTTGAACAGCATCCATTCTGCTTCTTCTTTTATCTTGTTTAATTTGCTCCCTTCTGCTTCGATTCGCCTTTCGAGTGCAGAATATTCTTCTTCTTGATTAACAACGTTCTCTTTCTCCTTTTCTATCCCAGATTTCAGTTCCGTTACATCTTGCACTATCACAGGCACTTCTTCTAAATGTGCAATCTGTTTTTCTTTCCCCTTTATGGGTGTGATGAGCTGGTTAAGAAGGTCTCGCAATCGCGTGAGATCAGAGATAACTTTCTCAATCTCATCGGGAAAGAGTGACCGAACACAGTAGATGTTCCTCTGTGATTTGCCGAAAGGAAATTCCAGGTTGGATGTCGTTGCGCTATAAAAAGACAAAACCGCGTTATAGTCGGTCTGGGTTGGAATCGCAATTTTTTCGGTCATCGAATAAAGATCTTTTACCATTTTTTTTCGACTTACCACTCCTATTTTTGAGATAGAATCTGGCACTTCCTCATTTGGGGCAGCGTCCTGAAACTCGTGGATGTTTTGCTTAAGTTGCTCACGTATAGCTCTTATCTCGTCGTATAACTGACTGGCATTTGTATTCAGACCACGAAATAGTGATTTCGATACCATCTCCAACCACGTATCTATTTCATCGAAGGCGACTGCAGACGGTATTTCCTCTTCCTCCTTGCCCAGTATCCTATTTAGCCACTTCACATATTTAAGTAGGTGATAGTCAGGTTTTATAGTTTTGCTTCGGTGCACGTACAGCATTAGACAGGGTGCTCATTTTGAAGATAGTGAATGTGAACGAGCAAGAATGATAATTGGAGCTTCACTTATGATCTTCTACGACGGTTAAATATATAGTATATAAGGTATATTTTAATCTTGACCCTTAGAGAAAGGGAGTGTAGAGATGGTGGAGAAATTCAATGAAAAGGCAAATGCATTAGCTCATGAATATTGGCGATTGCAAGAAATAACCGCCGAAGGGGCTGGTGGAAATAGGCTGGAAGAGATAGAGAAGCTATTGGAGAAGGGGATTGGGGGGAAGTTAAAGGACCAATTAGAGGTAGAAGCGAAGCGGCTACGAAAAGAGGTGGACGACATAAGCGGTGCCTTTATGAAGTTAGGAGAAATCGAAAAAGAAATATTGGAGATGACAGCGGAATTAGCCCCAAATTTAGACCTCTTTGAAGATGACTTCTTCCCTTACGATAGCGAACACGAGCCGATTTCTGAAGAGTTTTTCTCCGCTCTTACAAACCTCTTTTTTGGCGCTCCATCTCCAAGTATTCAGTTCAAAGTAGCTACGTTTTCTAAGGATGGAATAAAGGTTGATTTAGCATACGGGCGGTCATCTTTGGAAGTCCTGGGATACGTAATAATGATGATTCAGGAGACTGCGAAGCAGATGCTCGGCATGGAGAATACCATAGATAAGTGTTGTGAGCTGCTCAAGCAAAACGAATACGCTTTTATTGTGTTAGGGACACTGCTCAAAGAAGGAAGGAGACTGGGAATGAAGGAGATAAGAGAGATTTCTCACAGGGAAGATAAGGAGTATAAGGAGCTGGTGAGAGATATTTATGATAAAGAGCTGGTTAATGGCATAGCGTATTTAGTGGGCGATGGATGGGAATATAATCTGATAAAGGAATATGATGATAAATACGAAGCGACGGACTTTGGTGAAATGGTATGGAGAATCTGTAATGCCAAAACAAGCGAAGATGAAGGGAAGATGAAAAGGGTCGGTATTTCAAATTCGAGCTTGAACATTCATAATATATTAAAGTTTTTAAAAAAGTGAATTAAAAAGAGAAGAGAAGAGAAGCGATGTGGTGGAAGAAGAAAGGTAAAGAGGAGAAGGAAAAAGTAGTTGCTTACTTGAGGTCAAAATTGTTCCCGTGGAATTTCGTCTTTGAAGACATTGCGGAAGATGCCGTAGAACATTTTGTTCCGTACGCAATCCAGATGTGTGAAGCGAAGGGGATAGAGAAGGGTGCGATAGGTGTCGAGGCGGTAAAAGCGGTGATTACGCGGGAAGTTCGAGAAGCCGTGGACGATTACCTGTTTGACCCCGAGGATAAAGAGATGATACGGATGCACGGTAAGTTTGCAGCCATCTATCCGTTCGCGTTCTCGCAGTGTTTAGCATATGTCATTTTATACCGACTTGGTCTCAAGCTGGAAGACGTCGTGGATATAAAGGCGATTAGTGACTTATTGGGACAGGATGTAATGGAGATTAGAAAGAGCGAAATCTTTATCCTGGACTTTATACCGCGAGACAGGGGTAAGGCGATGAAGATGTTTGCTAAATCTATCTTGGATAAAAAAGTTATAACGGCTGGGGGCGATTGTATAGGTAGCGTGAAGGATATTATTTTTGCTGACGAAACAGGGAAGGTGGAAGAATTAGTAGTAAATCACCTCAGAGGCACTGGTTTGAAAAAAAGCCGAATATCTATGGGTGACGTGCGTTTAAATATGTATAGCAAGAACATCGTTTTAAAATCTTCAAATTACCATAAGTGAATATAATACTATAAACAAATGAAAAAGAGAGGGAGAAGAAGAAAGTAAAAATGAAGGTAAAAACATATGCCAAACCGAAAGTTTTATATACTCACGTTTACTGTTGGAGAAGTATAATACGAGAGTTGTTGGCATTAATGGGTGGTAAAGAAGAAAGGGGGGGAATAAAATGCGGGTATTCGTGATAGGTTATGGACAGGCCGGGGGGAGAGTTGCAGATGCATTCGTAGAGCTTGCTAAGAAAACAGGGCAGAATTTCGTGATTCGCGCATTGGCCATCAATACAGCACGGTCTGATTTGATGGGGATAAAGAATATACCCATGGATGACAGAATACTTGTAGGAGAGTCACTCACGAAAGGGCATGGAATCGGTGCAGATAACGAATTAGGCGCGCAGGTTGCCACCGATGAAGTTTATACGATACAGAGCGAGATAGATAAACGAGGAACACATCAGGTTGATGCTTTTTTGATTATAGCGGGTTTAGGAGGCGGGACCGGGTCTGGCGGTGCACCGGTATTAGCAAGGAGGCTGAAGAAGCTATACGAGGAACCGGTTTACGGGCTTGGGATATTACCATCGAAAGATGAGGGGAGCTTATATTCGTTAAATGCCGCAAGAAGCCTGGTGACGTTTGTGAATGAAGTAGACAATCTTTTCCTTTTTGATAATGATGCGTGGAAGAAGGGTGGGGAGAGTGTAAAGGAAGCATTTGAGGACATAAACGAAGAAATTGTGAGGCGATTCGGGATTTTGTTCGGTGCAGGAGAAGCGAATGAAGTGGGACAGATGGTCGTAGATGCGGCAGAGGTGATGAACACACTGAAAGGAGGCGGGATATCGACGATTGGATATGCATCGGAAGAAATACAGAGTGAGGGATTATTTAAGAAGTTCCTTGGCAAAAAGAAGGCCATGGAGAATCTGGATACGGTTACAAGGATTACCTCTTTGGTGCGGAGAGCAGTAGCGGGGAGATTAACGATCCCCTGCGATGTTTCAACTGCGGAGAAGGCATTGATAATTGCAGCAGGACCACCGAAGGAGTTAAGCAGGAAGGGTATAGAGAAGTCAAAGATGCGAGTAGAAGAGATGATAAGAGGGAAAGAAGTGAGGGGCGGAGATTATCCACTGGTAAAGGGGCGGCATGTATCGACGATCGTTCTGTTTTCAGGAGTGTCTGATGTCCCGCGGATAAAAGAGTTACAAGAGATTGGTGCCGAAGCACAAGAGCAGATAAAAGAAGTATCGAGCGAGAAAGAGAGAGATTACAAAGAGCTCTTGGATACAAACGAGAACATAAAGCCTTTGTTCTGAGTGAGGTATGCGAGAAAAGAAAGGTGATACCATTGAAAATTAACTCCCGACATATATTGACCTTACTTGTCATAGGTGCGTTTTGTTTGATGCCGCTAAGCATGAGCGTATGCGTTGCAGAAGAGTCAACCTCGTTGTCTACAACTCCTTTTGCGAATGTGGAGATAAAGGATCTGCGTTATGACGAGGTATATGGAACGGAAATGGTAGAAGGCGGCAGTGAAGTTTCCATAAAGGTTGTCTTAACGAACATTAGCAAGGAATTAGATGAATCAACGTTTAGTTTTCAGTCAGAATTGGTGGGGGCAATAGGAAGTATAAGTGGGGAAGGCCTGGAAGAGAAAGCGCTCCAAAGTGGCAGTTCTTACACTCTAAACCATAAAAAACTCGTAGATGAAGTTGTCATAATTTGGTCGGGAGAGGCACCGGAAGTGGGAAAGCGAGCGGCATTCACGTTGTTAAACGTGACACAGGAGACGACAGAGGGTGAGTATTTAGTGGTAGAGATAAAAATCGATGTGACCTCTCAGACAATAGAGGATGTTATCATCGCAGTAGACAACGCAAATAGGGAGATAGAAAATGCGACTTTGGCAATTGCTGACGCTGAAGACGCGGGCCTTAACGTAGCTGATGCGAATACGAGTCTTACATTGGCTAATGAACATCTGAGCAATTCTCAGCAGTTATATAACGAAGGCAGGTCGGAGGAGGCATTAGTAGAGGCTGAGAAGGCATTGGATTCCGCGAAAGAGGCAGAAGCTAAAGCAGGGTCAGCAGTTGGAGGCAGAACGCTCAAGAATTATGCTATTATCGTCGTTGTGGTCGTGATTGCAATTGTAGCATTTGTATTGTTACTTCAACAAAGGCAAAGGAAGCGGGGGGTCTATTAAGTAAGCTAAGCCTTTTAGACTTTGAAATCGACTACATGAAAATACCTCTGGATGGATGCAAAGAAAAAAGTATCACCCCGATGCATACTTAGAGCGTAAGAGAAATGTTATAAGAGGGTTAAAAGCGAGAACGAAGATACTTGAGGTGATGGGCAGGGCGAACGCACTCACCATAAAAGAAGTATCGGGCTTAGCAGTTTTGAGTTATTCCACTTCACGTCATCATTTACGTTTGTTGGAGGACGAACAAATAGTGAAGCGGAAGGGAAAGAGACCTTATAAATGGAAAATAACGGGAAAAGGTCAGAAACGTCTGAATCAATTAAGTTAAACCAAAATTTATATACGCAGAGGAGGGATAAGTAAACTAAGCAAGCACGGATGTCGGGATAGCCAAGAGGTCTAAGGCGGTAGGTTGCTAACCTACTTCCCCTTACGGGGAGCGAGGGTTCGAATCCCTCTCCCGGCGCTTATGCTACGCCCCATCTCGTTCCTATATGAGGAACTATTACAAAGAGGAATAATGAAATCGCCCATCCCGGTGAATCATATTCTTCTTGTCCTGGATGAAACCGACCTTTTCGCAGATGAGCGGGGAATGGAAAAGCTCAAGCACTTCATACGGTGGTGCCATGCACTGGACATAGAGATTATAAGTGTTTACATCAGCGTTATCCACGAGGGAATGGATAGACAGATATTGGAAGACGCATATTCTTGCCTCGAAGAAGAGCTAACAAAGACGTTGAGCAAAGAAAATGCGTCCTTAGTCATATATGGCGGCGAATCGGAACGCGAACCAGCGTATACAAAGTTAGTAGAAGATACGGGTGCTAACAAAAGGAGAATAACGATTTCATTAGGGTTTGGTGGTAGAAGCGAGCTGACAGAGGCGGTAAAAGAGATAGTAAAGAAGGTAAAGACAGGGGAAATAGAGCCTGAAGAGATTGATGAGAAGGTGATAGAATCGGAGTTGCTCTTCAAATCGGAGCCTGACCTCGTCATCAGGTCTGGTGCCACACGATTGATGGATTTCTTGATATGGCAATCGGTGTATACCGAGTTTTACTTTACCGATATGAATTGGGCAAAATTCAGGAAGATGGACCTCTTGAGGGCGGTTAGAGATTTCAAAATGCGTGAGCGACGATTTGGAGGTTAAAAAATTACAGGTCGGAGAAGTGCATCTTCCTCATCCATACGCTTACCGCCCTTCTCGCCCCGTCGGGACTTGCAAAATTCTTTTCGATCTCTGCATCTTTAGGCGTTCCTATAAATGGATTTACTGCTCTCTTCTCCATATCGGCGACCCAGATCATTACTCCGCCAACCTCGTGCTCCCTGACGAACGAGATAAAAGGAGCAGGAGTCTTCTCTGTTGGAACAACGATTACTTTTTCCTCCGTTTCGTTTTTTTCTAATGCTGCATGATGCTCTTCTCTGAACTGCGGCACGAACTTTATGGAGGGGAAAATAAAAAGGTGCAGGCTTCCGTGTTTGGGTTTGTCCTTTTTCACCGCGATCCGCTCACAATGCTCATTTTCACACACGCTTGTCTCGTCTTTTACCTGATAACTACACCGTTCGAGAAAATCCGTTATTAGGTCCTTCAACGCACTTAATGGGCTTCGTATCTTCGTCCAGCGTAAAAACGCTTTCTCTAATTCGTCAGCCAGGTAGCCATGCGTTGGCAAGCAGTAAAATACCTCGCCTTGATAATTTATCTTAGTGTGCATATCAGGCGAGAAAACTGAAATTTTCTCGCGACTCGTTATGCTTTTGAAGATTAACGCTTCTACATTACCCCCTAATTTTTTTTCTAATTCCGCTCGTTCAGCGTCGCTGAGCGCTTGTAAGCACTCCCGTATCTTCAGCCTGAGTTCGCCTTCTAATAGCACCTTACGCTCCTGACAATAATCGGAGAGGCGTTCAAATATCTGTAATAACGGTTCTTTTTTCATCGTTCTGAGATATGCAACGGGTTTAATTCACCGTGTAGTTCAATA
>JAENXH010000169.1 GCA_016649585.1 Methanosarcinales archaeon | reverse complement strand
TTTACTTACGGTCCGTAATCCTCTTAAACGAGGTTAAATAACTTTGAATTTCTTTTTATAAAAACTCTATTCGCTTTGCTTTCTCCTGCCCACTCGTTTCACCACGCGTGCATATTCTTTCTCTATCTACCTTTGCCTCTTCCGTGTGTATCCGCATCGCAACAAGCATGTAAACGGCAACGGGCACATCCAGCGGTCACCAAACGTCGCAATCGCTTATTCTATCTCTCTTCCATGTATGTAGCCAATTCTAAACTTGTTAAAAGATTGAATCGAAAACAGTAAGTAGCGGAGTTAGGAATAGCGTAATAGAGCTATTGGAGGAGCTCGTGTAACCTGCTGCGACGGAAAAATTCATAAGGAACAAAGTTATGTTTAGAATAAGGGGGATAGAAAAGAATGATAGTAGCAGATAGAGAGGCGTTGGATTTTGAGGCACCCCCTATTTTACACAACACTGTGGGAAGATTTTAGGAGGTGAAAAACATGTTAAGCGAAATACCGATAGATTTGGAAAAGGTGAGTAAAGAAGATAGAGATAGGGAGATTTTGCGTGTGGGGATGATTGCGGAACTTGATGCGGTCAATCTGTATGAACAACTTGCGGCAATGGCAGAGCGGGAAGAGGTCAAAAAGCTTCTTCTGGATATCGCAAAAGAAGAGAAAACGCACATGGGCGAATTTCAGGCCTTGCTTCTAAGAAAAGACAAAGAGCAGGTTGAGGAGTTGGAGCATGGTAAAGAAGAAGTTGAGGAGATGCTGGAATGACTGGAGGGGGAAATAAGGAGGTGATGTAAAAATGGAATTTGTAGAATTGTTGAAAGGCGTAGAAGCCGAAGGTAAGGAGAAACATGTCCCGTATATTGCGGTTGGCAAGGGACGTGGAAGAGAAGACGTGGATGTTGTACGAGTAGTTGTGGGTAAGGAGGTGCCGCATCCCAACACGGTAGAACACCACATTGAATGGACAGAATTGTATGGCGTGAAGAAAGACGGGCAGGTGGTTGACCTTGGCAGAGCAGATTTCGCACCGACATATACCAATCCAAACGTCAGGTTTCAAGTGCCGGTAGCTGAGTTCAAGGCGTTCTGTGCACTCGCATATTGTAACATCCACGGTGTGTGGGCGAATTGTATAGAAGTAGAATGAAAGAGGTGTGGGGATAAGATGCTAAGCGAAAAGATGGAAGAGGCGCTGAATACTCAGCTCAACAAGGAGATGTATTCGGCGTATCTGTATATGTCCATGTCTGCCTACAGCACGTATATTGGACTGAAGGGGTTTGCCAACTGGTTCATGGTTCAGTACCAGGAAGAAATGGTGCACGCCATGAAGATCTATGATTATATCAACGCTCAGGGCGGGCAGGTAAAGCTCATGGCGATTGAGCATCCGGCGACGGAATTCGAGTCACCTTTAGATATGTTTGAGAAGACTTTGGAGCACGAGAAGTTCATCACAAGGAGCATCAACGAGCTCGTTGATCTCGCGATTACGGAAAAGGATCACGCTACGAACATCTTTCTACAATGGTATGTTACCGAGCAGATCGAAGAAGAAGGCAATGACAATGAGATCATTGCTAAGTTGAAACTCGTTGGCGAGGATGGTAATGGTCTGCTTATGGTTGACAAAGAACTGGCGATGCGGGTCTTTACACCTCCTGCGGATTCTAAAGAGTAACAAGTATAAAATAAATAATAAAGAGGCGCGTAATAAACTGTAGGAAACACTTTTGTATGAGCGTAGCAGCTGTTTAAACTCCTTTGATTACGGCGAGGTATGGGTGTGTTCGCGGAACTGAAATTCGTATCTTATATCAGTGGGTAGGTACAAGCGTGATAAGATAAAATAGAAAAGCTTATTTAGAAGATACTGAGAATTAGATTAAACGTTAAAGGACAATACGAAACATGGCTGAACGCGCTGCACGAATGACTGGGATGGATAAGTGGACGGGAAGCAAGAGCGAAGAAGGTTCTAAAGCTCTACACGTAGCAGAAGTAGAAGGTAAGAAGGTTCCCTGGGACCCTACACAGCTCAGGAAGATCCAGGAACATCCCTGTTTCAGTGAAAATGCCTGTCATTTCTTCGGCAGGATGCATCTCGCCGTGGCGCCGAAGTGCAACATCCAGTGTAATTACTGCATACGGAAATTCGACTGCGTGAACGAATCTCGACCTGGCGTGACAAGCAAGGTGCTCACACCGCAGGAAGCGTTGGAACGGGTAAGGGAAGTGCTTGAAAAGGTGCATTACATCAAGGTGGTCGCAGTTGCGGGACCGGGTGAGCCGCTGTTCAACGAGGAGACGTTCGAGACCTTCAGACTCATAAAGGGGGAGTTTCCGCGTCTGATGCGATGTTTGAGCACGAATGGATTGCTTCTGCCAGAGCGAATTGATGATATTGAAGAGTTGGGAGTTGGAACCGTAACCGTCACCCTTAATGCCGTTGACCCGGAGATTGGCAAGGAGATCTATTCGTTCGTCAATTATCATGGTGAGCGGTACAAGGGCAAGGAAGCGGCTGAACTACTGCTGAAAAACCAGTTGGAAGGGATTCGAGAGGCGGTGAAGCGGAAGATTCTGATAAAGGTGAACACGGTCTACATTCCCACGGTGAATGATACGCACATTATTGAGGTAGCGAAGACGGTAGGTGAGATGGGCGTTTATCTCCAGAATGTCATACCGCTCATTCCGCAATTCAAGTTCGCACAGATTACGCCGCCAACGCCACAGGAGAAGATGGAGATGCAGGACGCATGCAGCGAATACACGCGACAAATGAAACACTGTCGGCAATGCCGTGCTGATGCTATTGGGAGACTCGGAAAGGATATTCAAGACCAGTTCTCGGAAACATAAGCGCAAATAGTGTTTGGTTTTGGCTCAACGAATACGCATGATTTTATGCACTTGCGGAAGCACCATTACGTCCTGTAAAAACAGTCCTGCTGTTTCTGAAAGCGCAAAGAGTTCTTCTATATTTGGTAAAATATCCGCATCTTGTAAATCTGGCGGAACGTTAACCGGTTGTAACACAAACTTTACATTATCATTAAAG
>JAENXH010000168.1 GCA_016649585.1 Methanosarcinales archaeon | reverse complement strand
TATATGGACACTGAACGATTCTTACGCATCACAGTTGGGTAATGACTACATAGCGGCGAACGGGTCGATTTCACTCGTGAGAACTACGTGGTGGATTAATGCAAGTAATGCGACGTATCTCGCAAACGGGTGGCCGGGAACGTATGTTGCGGGAACATGTGAGCTCTATCCCACGGAGTCATGGGGTACGAACTATGTCGTGCCAATTAGCACACCCTATACCCAGCTCATCGTGCAGGCACAGGAGGACAATACGGTTGTAAATGCTGCTAGTACGACACCAGCAACGGTTACCTTGAGCCGCGGCAGATGTCAAGTGTATACAAATGTGCCCTTAGGAGCAACGGTTACTTCAGACAAGCCCATTCAGGCAGCAATAATGACAAACAGGGAATTGGGCGGTGGATATGGATGGGATACACGACACTTCACGCTCTCACCCTGGGATTTATTGGGGAATGACTACTATATCCCGGTTCCGGGTTTTACGACTTGGAATTCGAGTGATGGCGTTGGTATTCACGGTACGGCGTATGTGCCAACGAATTTAACGATATATGCGTTCAACGATAGCACACAGGTACAAATCGAGACGGGCGGTGGGACTACACCAGTACTGCTAAATGCAGGTGATACGTATAATTATACGATGCCCCGGATTGCAAGTTATTACCCAATTACTGATCCGATGACTGGGGGTTACGCCGCGCACATTTATGCAAATGATACTATATGGGTGCTTGGTTCGGGCGATGACAACGATGACGATTTTGACTGGGGATTCCAGGGGATAAACACAAGTTTATTGGGTGCCGAGTACTACATTCCCTGGTCACCAGCGAACCCCGCTTATGTGACGCCAATAGCAAATGCAACGTTCCACGTGGACTTGAATGCAGACGGCACCGAGGAATACCAATTCAATTTGAACAGGCTAAGCATGAGGATGATCTACCCAAATGATACTGTTTATAGAGTGGATCCATTAAACCTCACCGGTGCGAAGATATGGACAAATGATGCCGTCCCGTTTGCAATACATTGGGGACAGGATAACAATGAGGATACACCAGGCGAACGTTCCGTAGGGGATCCCGATAATGACTTTGGATATACCGTGCTCTATGTTCCGGTATTTGAAGCGCCAGAGCCGGGAACCTGGGATGGATACGTGTATGAAGATCCGAACTGCAACTGCACCTATGATCAGGATGAGATAGGTGTTCCAAACGTTACGGTATGGCTTTATAATGCCACTACGGATGGGCTGGTAAACACGACAACGACAGACGGCAGTGGATATTACCTATTCACCAATGTAACCCCAGGACCTTACCGGGCGATATATAATGTGAGTGATCTCCCGTTGAATCTGAGTCAAAAGTGTGATGACGATACGCCAATAACAGGAAGCGAAGTGGACAAAGTCACCTCGGATGATAACTTGGTTCTGGAAGACGGCACGCACAGGCATAATTTCGCTGTTGAGTCAACAGCGGATATAGATATAGAGAAGCTGGTGGATGGCTTTGGAATGGAAAGAGTAGAACACAATCAAAATATAACCTACACGTTGACAATCACGAATACAGGCGATGTAAATCTTACGAACATAACAGTGGTGGACCTGCTTCCGGCGGATATAACATGGGCGGATGCTGCGGATCCAGTGGAGGATAGCGTGATAAATAATGCAAATGGAACGACGACGATTGTATGGCAACGCAACCTCACCGGTTTTGAACCGCTACAACCCGAAGACTTCTTTGTCATATGCTTCAATGCAACCGTTAACGAAAGTGCAGCATACACTGTACTACACAAGGATTGGGCGACTGTAAATGCAACAAGCGACTGGGGAGATGTCACAGATAGGGATCATGCAGATGTTTTCATAGATCCACCAAGAGTTCCAGTTCTCACGCCATTCGGTATTGTTGCGTTGATAGGACTGCTGAGCTTAGTTGCGATATATAGCATGAGCAAAGGTGTGCGAAGGAAGAGGGAATAATTTTTTCCTTTTTCCTTTTTTTCTTTTTTTCTTTTTTCATTTACTTTACAAGAATACATAGGCGGGACTTTCGGAGTTGTTTATTTAAAGAAGTGATGGCGGGAGCATTCGATTTCCTATTGACTTTTGCAGGGTATGCTGCTGCGAAAGAATTGCGAAAGAAGCGATACCATTAAAAGAAAAATCAGAAGAGTTTAATTGATAGAAGCTTTTGAAGCAAAGCCAAGCGTGAGGGCGAGAAGAGCCCTTCTTCGCCTCCGCTCGCAGACTTCATCTTAGATGGGGGATGCCGAAGAAGGTAAAGGCGAAAGCAATGAGAGGATTTGCCGAGATGAAGAATAAAAAATGGAGAATAAATAGATAGAAACCAAAGCGGTTGGAAAGATGAATCGAAAAGCTTATATAAGGGTAAACGCTAACCTCTTTACGATCCTATTCATAACCCCTTTTGAAAAAGCGGCGATAAAACTTTTAAGAAAAGGTTTTATCAAAAAAACGCTTCGCGCAAAGCGAGGGGGGGGATGAGGGGATAAAATATAAAAATAGGAGGAAAAAAAGAAGAGAAATGGCAGAAAAAGCAAACGAGAAAAAGAGAAATGTGCTAAGCAGTTTCGTAGTGCTTCTGATCGTTTTATCAGTGCTCGCTGTTTCGGTAACTCCAGTAATTGCACCGCCGGTACCACCTGAAATAACAAATATCATAGTGACTGCGGATCCTACAAGTATACCAGCAGACGATGAATCGGTATCAGATATAACCGCGTCAACAGAGTGGTCAGACGGTATCCTTAGTTTGCCGATACATTTTGAAATAACCAGCCAGCCAGGTGGTGCAAGTCTTACAGATGAGTGGGATCAGGTCGACACGGGAGGAAACGCGTATACGCAGTTAATTGCCGGACCCAATAGTGGTGAAGTGGAAATCAAGGCATCTGCTCAGGGAGAAGGATGGTATGTAGAGAATTTCACAACCGTTACGTTACTTCCGCCACCTACGCTCACACCCTGGAACAATATAACAAAAGATGACTCAACCGAAGTGACAATAAACGAATCCGAATGTGTTTACTTCAACGCAACCGCAGATCAGCCAATTGATACCTGGAGAT
>JAENXH010000167.1 GCA_016649585.1 Methanosarcinales archaeon | reverse complement strand
AGTTATATCTATACTTGGGTGGAGATAATAATTGATGCGGAGCGATCGCTGGGTTATAGTGTATATACCATGAAAAACAACGAATATAGCGTAAAAAAGGAGAAGGGCGATTAAAATAATTTGATTGCCGGAATCCAGTCATAATGGACAACCCCGTTCGCATCTGTAAATTCAGTACAGTTTATCCACCCCTTCGCAGTCGGCAGTGCATTTGTGTGATGGATCAGAGGATAAGAGCCTGTGCGTATGGCGTAATTATAGGTTTCATTTGCTTTCAGAGAGAAAGATTTGTTAAACGAGATATTGCGCCAGTCGCCTTTGTAACCATCCCAAGTTGTCGTTACATTCCAACCGGTGCTATTCCATATCTTCACGTATTCAGAATGTCCGCCGGTTCCGGGGCATGGATAGGTATACAGCATGTACACAGTTATTGTTTGATTTGGTTTTAGTGTTCCATTAAAGGTTCCTGAGATGCTCGGGTATGTTCCTGAGCCGGTATCAAATACTGGTGTTGCCGAAAGGATAGAGAACGTTCCATTCTTTGCTGGTGCGGTTCCCACGTTATACTCAATGTCTGCTAGCTGTATATTGGTGAGATTCATCATGCTTGTTTCCCCTGGCTCACCAATAACGCTGAAGTTAAGCAGTACGACTGAGCCCGTTGATCCGTTTTGTAGTGCATGTGCCGCTTGCGTATCATACACGAGTGATACTCGGGTTCCCCACTCGAAGTTTAAGTAGGAGGGATTTTCCCATTCAGCCGTTAGCTCCCCTTTCTGAACATCCACAACGTTTATGACGCTTTTATCGTATGTAATATTGAATATTATACAAGAGACCGGTCCACTTTGCACATTGGTAATATTCACGGGTACCCCAACATAGGTATTCTTATATCCATTAGCATCCTCAACACCGAAGCTGTCAGCGGTAGCACTCGATGACGCGGGGAACGTAGTGGTTACAAAGACTGAGAATACCATCACTACTATTACCGCTACCTGTAAAGCTTTACCATCCATTTTCATTCACTTGTTTTCGTTTTACATCCTTCTTTATGGTGACCCAATTCTTCTTCTCAGCACATACGCCACTGCTACTAAGCACGTGATAGCGACGAGAGCTTCGAAGCCAGGCTGTCTTAATGCTGGTGACTGAGATGGGTTTTTTGGTGTAGGCGTAGGCGATAGCGTTACAGGGGGAGATACAGGAGGGGTTACAGATGGTGTTATCGCGGGTATAAGTGTTGGTGTTAAAGCGGCGTCATCAGTATCGCTTGGAACGTTCATTCCTTTGTCTCCACTGTTACTTCCTGCTGATGGTTCAGTTGGTGATGGCGAAGGTGTAGGTGTTGGTTCGGAGCCGGTGCAGATTGAGAATGTTCCATTCTTTGCAGGTGCTGTTCCTACGTTATACCCATTATCAGCCAGTTGTATAATGGTGAGATCCATCATGCTTGTTTCACCGGGTTCGCCAATAACGCTGAAGTTAAGCAGTACGATTGAGCCTGTTGCTCCATTTTGAAGTGCATGTGCCGCCTGCGTATCATACACGAGTGAAACCCGGGTTCCCCACATAAAGTTGTTAATAGTTGGACTATCCCATAAAGGTGTCAGACTGCCTTTTTGAGCACCAGCCACACTTATAACGCTGGTATTATAGTGTATATCGAACCGTATACTTATAATCGGGCCATCTTGCGCATTGGTTATGGTCACCGGAACTACTACATATGCGCCTTGATCTCCGTTATTATCCTCAACACCAACGTAATCAGCGGTGGGCAGTGCGAAGGCCAGGGATGCAAAGGTCCCGATTAGAGCAACGACTATTGCTATGGTTAGACCAATTGTCAATTCTTTTTTGATTTTCCTCGCACGCATCTTCACGGTTGTTATTATTCCCTACTATACTATAAAAGACAGTAGTTTCTGGGAAGAAGAGGCATGAGTAAATCGCCTTTGCTGGTTCTACCGCTTATAGCAGTTCGATCTTGCCCACGGATGCGTCTTTCATTTTCGCTAAGTCTCCGGCATCTGCGAACATACCATTTGTATTCAAGTCGCATTGCCAGTCAGGCGTGATTTTGCCCACGGATGCGTCTTTCATTTTCGCTAAGTCTCCGGCATCTGCAGCGATACCGTTATCGTTCAAATCGCCTTTCTTCCAAAGAATTATGTTCACAGTTTTTGTTTCTCCCGATCCTACGGTTACCGTTGTTGCATTTTCCCAAAATAGTGGCTTTGAGAAGTTCATGCAGTACTCGCCAATTTCAAGTGAAGTGAAGCTGTAATAACCAGTCCCGTCTGTATTTGTCGTCTTCATGACGCTCGGGTTTGCCATGGTTAGCTTAACCGTTACCCCTTCTATTCCCGTTCCCGTGATGTCAGTAATGTCTCCTGTTATCATACTATAGACCAATACGGTAAACGTGCCATTTTTTGCAGGTGCGGTTCCTACTTGATAGTCTGGAGGGCCAGCCAATTCTATATTGGTGAGATTCATCATACTTGTTTCACCGGGGTCGCCACTAACACTGAAGTTAAGCAGTACGACTGAGCCCGTTGATCCGTTCTGTAGTGCATTTGTGTCATACAACAATGCAATCGTGGTTCCCCACGGAAAGTCGTTATTAATACATGGATCCAGCCAATCAGCTGTTAAATCCCCATTCTGAACATTCGTAATGTTTATGACGTTTTTATCGTATGCGATATCGAATATTATACTGACGACTGGTCCATTTTGCACATTGGTAATGTTCACGGGTACTCCTACGTAGGCATCTTTATACCCACTTGCAGCCTCAACGCCGAAGTTGTTCGCAGTAGGCTGTGCGAAGGCAGGTGGTACACCTGCCACGAATATAGCAGCGAGTATCCCTATAGTTAGACCAATTCTCAATCTTTTTTCTCCTTTTTTCATTTTAGCACTACTCTTCTGTGCCCCATCCTTCTTCACCCCCCGCGAGGATTGTGACCTCATAGCGGGTATTTCTTTCGATTTCACGCTCCCACCTCCCAGTTTCATACCTCTCGCCACCCCCCTTTAGGGCCTTTATGGTAACCACTAATAGTTACCTTAATTGTATCTTCGTGATTTGCCCATATATAGTGAATAGAATGGAAAACGCCCCATTTCAAGCAATATTGTCAAACCGTGTGTCGGTGAACGAACTTAAACTATCGCAGATAAACTGTATTA
>JAENXH010000166.1 GCA_016649585.1 Methanosarcinales archaeon | reverse complement strand
CACGAGCTTTACGTTATTACGAGCGGCGACTTTAACGTTCTCGACTGCTGCCGCAGCGTTGGTAAACTCCACGAGCACATGAGGTTTAACCTCTTTTAACACATTTTCCATCTCATCAGGACTGTTTATTTTTATTCCCTGCGTTAGCTCTTCTCCTACACCATGTAGGTCGAAAACCGCTACCAATTCATGATAATCGTCTTCTAAAATGTCACTCACTACTTGATAGCCCATTCTCCCCTTTGCTCCAGCTACCGCAACTTTTATTACCATGCTTAAACATTGCCTGAGGTTGTTTATAAGCAGTGCGGTTTTATCTCCGCGTCACGATGCTCACCACATCTCCGTCTGCAAGCACATGCAAAAGACCGACACGCTGGCCACCGTACTTCACGGACTTGCCCCAGATACGTGCATATCGGAACTTCTCAACGAAATCACGATGAATTGTAGAACAGACGTCAGCCATCGTAGAATCTCGTTTTATAACCAGTGGATTCTCCGTATCTGCTGATCCACCCTGCGGCTTCATGTATATGCATATGAATCTGAGTTCGTTATACACCCTTTCTCTCAGTGCTTCAAGGTTTATGCCGACGGCTGCCGAGATTGCCACGGCGTCGGGGAATCGCTCCACGAGTGCTCGGAGCTGCTCAGAATTAGCTAAATCTATCTTGTTTAAGACCGTGAGTGCACGGATGTAGTTACGGTTTCCAATAACCACATCAATAAGGTCGTCGAGGGTGATGCGTTCCCGTATAAGAACCTCAGCGTTGTGTATTTTGTATTCTGCTAATACCGCTTTGATCATTCTATCATCAAGTTCGAGATCAACGGTGCTGTTTACTGTGATTCCGCCTCTACTTGCTTTATGAATGACAACCACCGGAGGTTTGGTATTAACTCGGATGCCAGCATCGTATAACTCCTTCGCCAATATATCGTACTGCTGCGGATGAAAGACATCTACGATGATAAGAATGAGGTCCGCGTTTCGCATTACCGATAACACCACTTTGCCGCGACCCCGTCCCGCCGCAGCACCCGAGATAAGACCTGGAAGATCAAGAAATTGCATCCGTGCACCTTTGTAGAGGAGCGTACCCGGGATCACCTCGAGCGTAGTGAAATCATAGTCCGCAACCTCAGCAGCGGTGCCAGTAAGGCAGTTGAGCAGCGTGGATTTTCCGACTGATGGAAACCCCACCATTACGACAGTAGCATCACCCGATTTTTTTACCGCATATCCTTCGCCCTTACCCGCGGATTTTGCGGTTGCACGTTTCTGCAGGTCCTCCTTCAGTCTGGCGAGTTTCGCTTTGAGCCGCCCAATGTGATGCATTGTCGCCTTGTTGTAAGATGTTTTCCTTATTTCGTCCTCTATGCTTTTGATATCCTCTTCGATGGTCATGCTCATGCGGTGCTACAAATTTATTGGAAACGGAGTTTTTTACATTAAATTATAGATAGTTGGGCGTTGATATTGTTTTACTATGAAGGTTGTTGTGCTGGGCTGCGGATTTGGCGGCGTGGAAGTCGCACGCACGCTACGAAAACAGGCGAAAGAACTCGAGATCATTATGATTGACCGCAGAACACGATTTGGTTACCTGCCTTCGTATCCTGAGTTATTAAGCGGGAAAGTTACGCCTGAAGATATATCCGGCGGTTTAAATAAATTCGCAACGAAAATAGGTGCGGAATTCATCCATGCGGAGGTTGTAAATATTGATTTTCGGAATAAAGAGGTGAAGATCAAGGACAAATCCAAATCCAAAGCCGAAGACAAGGTAAGGGCTATACCGTACGATTTTCTCGTGCTGTCCCTCGGTACGGAACAGACTTTTTTTGGTATTCCCGGAGCTGAGAAGCGATCATATTCTGTTAATACTATGGGAGCTGCGAGGGGGACAAAAAATGCACTTGATAAACTCGATTACTCAAAGGAACTTAGCATTCTGGTTATAGGTGCCGGCTTGACCGGCGTGGAAGTAGCCGGCGAATTGGTTGATTATTTCGCAGCCACGGGAGCAATCGCAAGCATATATCTTGTTGAGATGATGCCGCGGATATTACCTGCGTTTCCTCACGAAAGCGTAGCGAACTACGTTGCAAAATTCCTTTCTGCTCGCGGTGTTAAGATAATGACTGAAACCGCGGTGCAAGAAGTAATCGCGCACGAAATACTATTCGAAGATGGAAGGAAACTCACATACGATATTATTATCTGGACGGCTGGAGTAAAACCAAACAGCCTCCTGGAGAAGCTCGATGTTCCAAAGCTGAAAGGCTGGCTAAAGGTGGATCCTTATCTCCGTGTAGAAGGCATGGATGATGTATTTGCAGTTGGGGATACGGCATACTTCGAACGTGCCGGTGTTCGTTCCGGTCAGAATGTCGAGGAGGCGGAAAAACAGGGTAAAGTAGCCGCAGCGAATGTACAGAGCACGATAAAAGGGCGAAAATTGTGGGAATATAAACCAAAGAATACAATGCAGAACCCGAGAGCTTTTATATCGCTCGGTGATGATAAAGCGGTGGCATATTCCAGTAAAATAACGTTTAAGGTTTTTGCGTACAGAATAAAGAAGTTTGTGGAACGAAGGTATATGAAGAGATTCAGATAATGGTAAAATCCGCACAGAATGTTGTTTCTGAGATATTATGAGGGTGCAAGGGACAAAGTGGAAAGGTTAATACATTTTTACAACAATGTACTATCATGGGAAGCGTGGAAGTAAAAGTAGGAGAAAAAGAATTAAAGATAATGGAGGAGCTTTCGCAGATACTTCATTCATCCAGTTCCGAGGTTATAAGAATGGCGGTAGAGGAAGGAGTGAAGAGTTTACGAATGAGAATTGCCTTAGAGAAATATGTTGAAGAGGAGTTTTCATTGTCCAGGGCGGCAGAGTTCGCTGGGGTTTCGATACAACAGATGGCAAGATATTTAGCAGAAAGGGGGGTACCTTACTTTAGACAGGGCATAGAAGAGAGCAAAATGGATGAAAGAGAAGCTGAAGGCTGGCTCAAGAATGCGCATATTCGTTGATTCCTCCACGCTGATTGCTTTAGCAAATATAAGCGAACTGGGTATACTCAAAGATATTTTTGGAAAAATATCCATCACCACAGTTGTCAGAGAGGAGGTTCTCATAGCCGATTTCCCTGAAACAGCGGTCTTGAATCTGTCTCTTATACACATCTGACG
>JAENXH010000165.1 GCA_016649585.1 Methanosarcinales archaeon | reverse complement strand
TCTTCGGTTGGGTAAAGCATGTATAAACGACGAAGCAGCCCTCCCATTTCACTCCCCTTTTCGATGAGGTGAACGTAAAATCCATTCTTCGCTATACTAAGCGCAGCAGTCATACCGCTTATTCCAGCACCAATTACAACTGCAGAAGGTATAACATCTGAGGTTAATTCCTCAAGTGGTTCCAACCGAGCGGCCTTTGCAACTCCCATTCTCACAAGGTCTTTCGCCTTCTCAGTTGCAAGCTCAGGCGCGTGCATGTGAACCCAGGAGCATTGGTCCCGGATGTTAACGAACTCAAAGAGGTAGGGGTTCAACCCTGCTTCTTCACAGGTAGCTCTAAAGAGTGGTTCATGTGTTCTTGGCGTGCAACTTGCAACGACAACCCTGTTAAGCTCGTGCTCATGTATTGCAGATTTTATGGCTTCTAACCCCTCTGATGAGCAAGTATATAAATTGCGTTCTGCATACACGACATTCTCTAAGGTAGATGCATATTCCACCACCGCGGGTACATCCACAACTCCTCCAATGTTTATTCCGCAATGGCATATGAATACACCAATCCTAAGCTCTTCTGTCATAAGAACCACCTAATACAACCTCCATCGCCCTTGACGCTGCTGCACTACCATGTGCTATACATTCCGGGATATCTCTTGGAGCTTGACAATATCCCGCCACGAATATCCCAGCCCGTGTAGTTTCAGTAGGATCGTAGGGGTCTTTAAGTTTAAAGAAGTTATACTCGTCGAGTTCTGTTCCCAATATTTCAGCGAGCGCTTCTACGCCTTCACTTGGTATTAGTGCGGTGCTAAGAACGACCATGTCCACTGCCATTTTTTCGACTTTGTCCGAAGAAGGGCTGTAGAATATTTCCAAAATCTTATTCTCTTTCTCCCGTATCTCTCCTGGTTTTCCTCTTATATATTTCACCCCGTAATCGTCCGCTGCTCTATTTACATATTCCTGAAATCCTTTTCCAAAACATCTGAGATCTGTATACAATATGAATGTCTCAGCCTCTGGATAGTGCTCCTTTGTGAGGATCGCTTCCTTGGTGGCGTGCATGCAGCATACGGAACAGCAATAAGGTCTGTTCTCTCTCGTATCACGAGCACCCACACATTGTATCCACGCGATTCTCTTCACCTCCTTACCGTCCCTTCTAATCACATGTCCACCTGTGGGACCAGCGGCACAGATCAACCTCTCAAATTCTAACGCCGTTACCACATCATCGTATTTCCTATATCCGTATTCCGTTAGCCCTGAAGGGTCAAGAGGATCAAATCCGATAGCAACGATTATTGCACCCACGTTCCTCTCCACTATTTCCGGTTTTTGATCGTATCGTATCGCGTCCTTTCCGCAAACGACTTCACAGAGTCCACATCTCATGCATTTATCCCTGTCCAAAGCGTAAATTAGCGGAACAGCCTGCATGAATGGGATATACGCCCCGCTCCTGACTCTAAGGTCCATATCAAATTTGTTCAGGATACCCATCGGGCAAACTCGTGCGCAATCTCCGCATCCGTTGCATTTAGCCTCGTCTACGAACCTCGAATTTCTAAGGACCTTTACTTTAAAAGAGCCAATTTCACCTTCAATCGCAAACACCTCGCTTAAAGTAAGGACTTCTATGTTCTCATGCCGATAGCAATCCATCATCTTTGGCGCAAGTATGCAGATGGCACAATCATTGGTTGGGAAGGTTTTGTCCAGTTGTGCCATACGACCGCCAACGGAAAGAGTCCTCTCCACTAAACAAACCCTTATCCCCGCTTCTGCAAGGTCAAAGGCTGCTTGCATTCCTGCTACTCCTCCGCCTATTACAAGGACTGCTTTATCTTCCATTTTTATACCAATCCCAGTGCTCTTGCGACAAAGACCTCGAAGGGAACAATTTCTGTGCCGTATTCGCCCTTTCTATTGCTCATATGGCATTTGAAATGTATCAGACACTTTGGACATGACGTAACCATAATTTTCGCTCCAGCATCAGTACATTCTTTCAGTCTTTCTTTTCTTATTTCTTCGGAAAAACCATCGCAATTTGTCCATCCAGAAGTGCCGCAACATAATGAGTTCTCTCTGTTGCTCTCCATCTCTACAAAATCCGTCGCTACTTCAGAGATGACTCTCCTTGGAGCGTCGTATACGCCAAGATGCCTTCCAAGTCTGCACGAATCGTGATAGGTGACTTTTTCATCTATCTGATGGAGTTCAATTTTACCCTCTTCTATTTTCTCAGATAGGAATTCAGAGATATGAACGAGTTCAAAATCAAAATCAAAAAAATCCGGATAATCGAGCTTAAAAGTCCTGTAACCCTCTGGGCAGGAGAAAATGACTTTTTTGGCACCCGTATCCTTGATATTTTGGATATTAATGGCTGCTAATTTCTTAAACGTCTCGACGTCTCCGTTCCAAAAGAGGTCATGCCCGCAACACACTTCGTTGTTCATTACAACCGGGGCAATTCCAAGTTTGTTAAGTATCTTCACCGTGCTCCGCGCAATCTCAACCGTATTTACTCCGAGGTCTCTGAATACGAGGTCAAAATAGGGGAGACAACCCGTGAAATAGAGAATATCCCCTTTCTCTGACACCTTCAGGTCTTCTGATACCCAATTAAGTCTTTTTTGTTCTCGCTCATGCGTGAATGTAAAAAGCTTCATCAATGAAAACAGCTCACCATGTGCACATACACCGCTTTCTTTTTCCTCCAATGCAACACTTCTAATCCCCCGGATGAACTCTGGATATTCCACACCGTAGGTGCATACCTCTTTACATCTGTTACACGTTAAGCAAGACCATATTCTCAGATCAGGTTGAACCGGGAGGCCAAGCAATGCTCTTTCCACCAAACCGTCTGGGGAATAGTCACCAAATCGGGATAGGGGGCAAGCGGAAGTGCACTTCCCACAATCAACGCAATAATATGCTTTCGTTCCCTTTATAATATCAGATACCTTTTTCATGCTTTGTGTTTGGATTTAGTTTTAATATATTTATTTTTTTTCCCATTGCTTCTTTTCGGAGCTTTGCCGAGGTAAATTCCTTCTTTTTCGAGTTTAATGCGTATCACTAGTTTTTGATTGTGTGCACTTTTTCAATTCAAGTCTTCTTTCCACGAACAGCTCATAGATAGAGGAAAAAGTTGGAAGAGGCGGTGCTACGAAAAGCGAAACCTTTGGGAGGTGATAGCCGCCTCTTCCATATAACC
>JAENXH010000164.1 GCA_016649585.1 Methanosarcinales archaeon | reverse complement strand
GCAAATTATCTGATTGGAACCACCCATGGCTTAGCCATAGCTAACAATTGATTTGCACCCGAAGGGTGCTTTCTTGTTTGATAAGTGTTTCAGGATCAGAAACCGCTCTTTACGAAACTACAGTGAGGGCCTAACACCAAGGGTCACATTGACGCTTAAGAGTTCGCCGTTCCGGATTATTTTAAGTGCTACCGTGTCGCCGGGATTCTTATTTCTTTCAATATATACAAGTACATCGATAAGTTTTCTCACCGTTACATCATCAACACCGACTATAACATCCCCGCCAAGCGTAAATATCCTTCCACCTATAACGGTTGTCTGATTGCCTGCTTTAATGCCCGCCACATCCGCGGGACTCTCTGCAACCACTTCGACAACTATAGTGCCTTTCGTTATGTTAAGACCCATAGCCTCAGCTATATCTGGCTCAAGATCCACCGACGATACGCCAAACCAGGGATGCATATATTGGCCAGTTTGAATTAGTTGCGGGACTTCTCGGCTCACCGTATCTGACGGAATAGCGAATCCAACGCCAACCGAACCTTCAATTATAGCGGTGTTGACGCCGACCACTTCACCACGCATATTCATAAGTGGCCCCCCGGAATTCCCAGGATTTATCGCGGCATCCACTTGAATTGCATCTACGATTTTATAATTACGTGGAGCGTCAAGCTCCCTGCCCAGTTGACTTACGATTCCAAGACTGATCGAATTACTTAAGCCAAATGGATTCCCGATAGCCATAACGCTTTCGCCTACAAGAAGCTCAGATGACCTACCTAACGGAAGTGGATGACGCAGATCAGACGGTCCTCCGTCTACCTTAATAACCGCAAGGTCACTGTACGGGTCCGCCCCCACAAGTTCTGCCGGCACAATCGTTCCATCGCTGAACGTGACATCTATCGCATCCGCATCCTCAACCACATGATTGTTAGTGATGATGTGCCCTTCTGTATCGTAAATGAATCCTGAACCGCTCGAAATAGGCTCCAAACCCGAGCTGGTCTGCCACTTAACCGTAATCAGTACGACTGAATCTTGTGACAACTCGTAAATCTGAACCGGAGTTATGCCAATTGAAGGCTGACTTACACTCGAACCCTGAAGTTCTGAAATTGTTCGCTGAAGATCTATCATTACGTAGGAGAATAAACCCAGTTGGGCTATGAGAATCACTATCAGCACAATTGATACATACATCCATCTGCTTTTAGGTTCAGGCTCTGCTGCCATGTTATGCTCATCACGTTAGCTAACTAAGCTAACCCCCTCCAAAATCAAGTTATAACTAATATATATAGAAAACGGATTCTATAAATATATCTTTACTCCTGAAGAGTTCTAAAAGATTAAAATCACCGCTTTTTAAACGCAAAGAACCGACAGTTTTTTAAGACCACTCGTTGATTAAAGATATAGTCGTTGGAGTTTGCTCTATTGAGCTGGAGGTTGGATAGATAAATATGAATATCGTTTTGTTTGGCCCGCCGGGCTCAGGAAAAGGAACGCAGGCGAAAATGCTGGCGGAGAAATACAGTATACCCCATATATCGACTGGAGACATCTTACGGGATAATCTTAAGAGGGAGACGAAACTTGGACTTGAAGCAAAATCATACATGGACAAAGGAGAATTAGTGCCGGACGACGTATTAATAGGAATCATTAAAGACCGGTTATCGCAGTCTGATTGTGCGTCAGGCTTTCTCCTGGATGGTTATCCAAGAACGTTACCACAGGCAGATGCGCTGAGCACGATCTTGAATGAGATAGGTAAGAAGCTGGATATTGTGCTTAATATAGATGTGCCGCCCGATGATGAATTGATCAAGAGGCTTGCTGGAAGGAGGATGTGCGCCTGTGGGGCGAGTTACCATGTCCTGTTCAACCCCCCAGAGCAAGAGGGACTATGTAATCTTTGCGGTAACAAGCTTTATCATCGAGATGATGACAAAGAAGAAGCAATCATTAATCGTTTGGACGTTTATAAGCATCAAACACAGCCGTTGATAAACTATTACACGAAAGAGGGTGTGATGTTAACGGTAAATGGCGCGGCGGGTATATCAGAGGTCTTTGATGAAATTTGCAGGTTGCTTGATGATCTAAAAACAGGAGATTCTTAAATTCTGAGAGATTCCTTACTTATGTCTTTGAAGGATGGTTCTTTATGCCGATCCCATCCTTTCTCCCTAAACCCGAAGCGAGCGGATGTGCAACAAGCTTAGCGAGGCTATCAACGTAATCACTGCCCTGTCTGTCCGTCCATGCGCAATTAAAATTTTATCGATTTTGTAACTCACTTACTTTACGCACATAACGGATAGCACAATCCTCACAGATGAGATGGGAAACATTCCCCGATTCCTTTCGATACTCCAGTCCGTTATGTTCCCCACAAAGTACACAAATCGGTTTATGCTTTGATGACCCATTATTCTTTTCTATTAGTTCGCTTATCTCACCTTCTGACAGCTTTTCGATTTTAGCTATTAAGGAGTCACTATGGCGCCACTCGAATGGAAACGTTACCGGATAGGCGAAACTATCCGATAAATGGACCTGGTTATGTGAGCTGATGGCACTTTCGCTTACTCCCTCTGCCCCTGCGTTCCTAACTAACCTGCTTACAGGTGCTATTGTTAGCTCAGCCATTTTTATCACTTCATGTAATTATCTTCTTAAGAAGGAAGGGTTATATAAAGCTTTCGGTTATCCAACCCATAAATAAAAATTCATCATAGCAGATTCGACTATGGAATAAGCGTTGCTTGCTGCCTTTTACTTGCTTACTTACTCACCATAACAATTACGTAAACTTCTTCCGGTACGACTCTAACAACGGCGTCAGTTTCCGTTCTGGTGCCTTAACCGTCTTCAGCCGCTCTTTAATCTCAGCATCGCTTAGTTTAACAGTGAGTGTTCGGTTAGGTATGTCAATCTCAACAATATCGCCATTCTGTATGGCTCCGAGCGCTCCACCATTGTACGCTTCCATCTCGATATGGCCAATGCACGGCCCTGAAGTGCCACCCGAGAATCGGCCATCGGTGATCAACGCTACCTTTTGATACCCTGCACCCATTATGGCATCAGTTGGCGTGAGCATTTCCGGCATACCCGGTGCGCCCGCAGGTCCCTGGAATGGTAAGACCACGACGTCTCCTTCAACTATATCTCGCGCTTCTATCGCATCTAACAAATCCTTTTCGGTATAAAACACCTTAGCAG
>JAENXH010000163.1 GCA_016649585.1 Methanosarcinales archaeon | reverse complement strand
GTATATGCGTGCCTCCTTCGGCGACTTGAGGTCCGGCTCGGTCACGATCTCCACCAATGGCATTCCCGATCGGTTGTAATCAACCAGCGCGTAGGTTGCAGTGTCTATCGTTCCTTTATAAACCAGCCTGCCCGGGTCTTCCTCCATGTGCACCCGTGTTATCCGTATTTCCCGCTCTTTCCCGCCATCACCACCGTCGCTTTCTATTCGCACTAAGCCGCTGAACGCAATGGGAAAATCATACTGCGTAATCTGGAAGCCCCGTGGAAGGTCAGGATAATAATAATTCTTCCGGTAGAAAATCGTTTCTGGTTGGACGGTGCAGCCTAATGCAAGCGCTATTTTTATGCCGTAGCGTAATGCACGCCTATTTACCGCGGGTAACGCTCCAGGTAAGCCCAAACACGTAGCACAGACATGCGTATTGGGTTCGGCATTATGATAGTCCGTAGAGCACGGGCAAAATAATTTTGACTTTGTAAGAAGCTGTGCATGACATTCTAATCCGATTTTCACATCCATTTATGCGTTCACCTAAACCTTTCACCAAGCATTTCGTACTTTTATTACATAAGCTTTTATGTGTTTGATGGCATATAAATGGATAACTGCTATAAATGGATAAAATAAAATGACGACAGTATACGATGTGCCACCGGATAAACTGGTAAAGAAGGCCGGCGGGAAATTAAAAAAGAACAACGCGATTTCGCTGCCAAAGTGGGGCTTAAATGTTAAAAGAGGGGCTAATAAAGAATTGCCACCACAGGATGAAGACTGGTGGTGGGTGAGATGCGCCTCAGTGCTCCGGCAGATCTATTTACACGGGCCGGTAGGCGTGGCAAGGCTGCGCACCTATTACGGTGGAAGGGTTAGAAGGGGTGCCAAGAAAGGACGGTTCAGAGAAGCTTCAGGGAAGATAATTCGAGAGGTGCTTTCGCAATTAGAACGAGCGGGTTATGTAACGAAGACGAAACGAGGACGGAAGATATCGCCGGAGGGGCAAAAGTTTCTTGATAATACAGCACATGAGCTGAAGGTTATGCCCGCTGAAATTAAGGCGGAATAGAGTAGAATAGAAGAGAAGGATAGGTAATTGTTAAAAATGGCTGGTGATGAAGAGTTAGAGGCGATAAGAAGGCAGAAGTACGAGCAGATGCAGCAGGAACCGGCAGGGACTGCTGCAGCAGAGCAGAAGCGGCAGGAGATAGAAGAGGCAAAGAAGAATATTATCCGGCAGATTCTCACTTCAGAGGCAAGAGAGCGGTTGAATACCATTCGCATGACAAAGCCTGAATTGGCCGAACAGTTGGAAGCGCAGCTCATCGCATTGGCGCAGACAGGAAGATTAAAGAGCATGATAACCGATGAGCAATTTAAAGAGATTCTGCGGCAGATAATGCCAAAGAAGCGTGAAATTAGCATAAAAAGGGTATAAGCGATCGGATCGATCCTTCTGTAAAGCTCCTTTTTAAGGGTTATGATGTTTCGAATTCCAGAAACGCATCCTCGATACAAGTCTTTAATGAAGCGTGAGAAAATCGTAGCAGGCATAGAAGCAGGGATAACCAGCAAACAAGGCTTGATCGCGCACGGTCGTGGTGAAGCTTTTGATTATCTGATTGGTGAGCGGACGTTACCGGCTGCTTTTAGGGCGACGGAAGCTGCTGCTGCGTTATTGCTCACCGCAAAGAAGCCCGTGATTTCAGTGAATGGCAATGTTGCAGCGTTAGTCCCTGAAAGGGTGATCGCGCTGAGCGAATTATTAAACGCACCCTTAGAGGTAAACATCTTTTATTGGACGGAAGCGCGAGTGATAAAGATAAAGGAGCACTTAGAGCAGCACGGTGCCACGAACGTGCTGGGTGCTAAAGCAGATGCGAGGATATCTGGCATAGAGCATGCACGCGCACGGGTTGACTACGAAGGGATTTACAGTGCGGACGTAGTTCTTGCCCCGTTAGAAGACGGGGATAGATGCAAGGCACTTATCGCGATGGGAAAGAAAGTGGTAACAATTGATTTGAATCCGGTATCAAGAACTTCTAAGTATGCGACGGTGAGCATTGTGGACGATATAGAACGGGCTCTAAAAAACCTTATTTTTATGATTAAAGAGCAGAAGAAGAACGGCAAGGGGAAATTATTAGAAGATTATGATAATAAAGGTAATTTAAGAGCAGTTATTAACGAGATCGCAGAGAGGTTGAAGGACGAGGAATTAAGATAAACCGCTCATCTTCGTGATAACCGTCTGAAGAGGCCCAGAAGCACAGATTCTCGATCTTTTTGTGCCAGCTCTTCCCACCGCTCTTCAGCCTTTGCAAGCTCATCTGCCTTAAATCCCGCCTTCGAAATTGCCTTCAATTTCTCTAACTCGCCGTAATCAAGCCATACACCGCCGCACTTCAAACAGACGTCTACTTCTACATCTTCTGCTGGCTCGATGTCCATTAACCATCCACATCTGGCACATACCAGTTTGCTCTTGCTCTGAGTGCCGATATGCTTCGTCAGATAATCCGACAGTTTTCTATTTTTTAGCAGCTTCTTCAATTCCCCGTGGTCTAACCAGATCCCTCCACACTCGGGGCAGATATCTATAATGATGTTCGGGCCTAAGACCTCGACTTCCTCTTGTTTCATCGTAACCCAGCATTTTGGGCATTCAATCTCCCTCAACTCGTTTTTTAGTGGCATGATTCTATGCACTCTGTTATTACACAGTGTCACATAAATAGCTTCCTTCGGAGGTGCATGATGAATAAAGTATGGTTTTGGTGTATCTTGGACCGGCACCTGATTTAAACGGAATGAAACGAAGCCCGATATGCTGTGTTAGATAAAATGTCATTTGCTCTTTATTCGCGGAATAAACATCGGAACTTCATTCATATATTCTTCATATTGAGACCCAAGTTTATCAATTAGTAACTTTTCTTCATATCGTGAAATAACGTAATAAAACAGAATAATAACAAGCCATATACAGAATGAAATAATGGATAAAGAAATAATGATGAATCCCAAATACAATAATATGGCACCCAAATAGATTGGATGGCGTACAATTGAGAATACACCAGATCTTATAAGAACTAACTCTTCTCTTTGTTCACCAAAAACCGCTTTAAGACCAGATCTGGCTAAAAGAAACGCAAGAATAAGAAAAGGTAGTGAGAAAAGTATCCTAAGATAAAACGGAAAAAGTGGTGCCGAGAACATTGAGAAATGTATAATCCATTTATCAATTAGCAAACCCGTAAGAAAAAGTATAAGTAGTATTATCTGTCCTATG
>JAENXH010000162.1 GCA_016649585.1 Methanosarcinales archaeon | reverse complement strand
GTTTCCGTTTTCAATTGTTAGAACTACGTTTGAAAAGGTGGAAGTGAGGAAAAATCGGAGGAACCGGCAATGGAAGCAATAGCCTTCTTCATTTATGCCTTCGCATCAATTTTTGTTATCGTAAATCCAGTGGGTGGGTTAATCACTTTCATCTCGTTAACATCTGGAATGAGCGCAACAGAAAGAAGAGAGATAGCAAAACGCTCAGTTACGGTAGCATGTCTTTTGGCAATTGTTTTTGCTATCTCAGGAGAGTTGATATTGAGATTTTTTGGTGTGACCGTGGACTGCTTAAGAGTTGCAGGAGGTATATTACTTTTTACAGTTGCCTTAGACATGCTGCATGCAAGGGTTTCGCGCGAAAGTGTAACCGCAGAAGAGATAAAAGACGCTACCAAAAGAGAAGATATTTCTGTATTTCCCATAGCTATGCCATTATTAACCGGCCCGGGTGCAATTACAACCGTAATAGTGGTCATAAGAACAGGTCAAACGCTGGAATTGAAAATAATCACGATATTAGCCATACTATTAACCTTTGCTATATCTTATCTCATCTTCAGATTTGCGGATATAATCAATAGAATATTGGGCGTTAGTGGCTCTTTAGTGGTAACACGCGTTATGGGATTATTATTAGGCGCTATCGCGGTCAATTTTATATCAGTTGGTATATGGAATATATATATGTCTATGATTTAGGCGCTACCAAATTTTCTAGTGAAATTCACTAGATTTTTAGATAGTGCCTGTCACACTATCTCTCTCTATTTTAGAAAAGACGGAATATGAGTTCGGAAATATTTAAATAAAGGGATATGGTGTAAGGAAAGAAAAGCATGAGGCGAGAGCAATGGCAGAAGAACTATCAGGCAACACAAAAAGGTGTATGATGCGATGGTGAAGATAGGTGCAAAAGGCGAGGGAAAGGCAAGGTGCATGGAAGATATTGTAAGGGAAGCGAAAATCCCTAAGGGTGCGTAGCGAACAGCATAAACGAGCTGATAAAGAAGAAGGTTGTGAAAAGGAAAGCGGGAGAAAAGACCGCAAAATACCATATAATTAAAAAATGATGGATTTTCAATCGTCTGCTTTGCAGACTTAGCCAGCTCACTCCGCCTTCATATCCTTTTTGAACACCACGGTTCGATATGGAAAAGGTATCTCCACGCCTTCTCTATCAAATCTTTTCTTTACCGATTCTCTTATTTCTGCACCTGTTCTCCACGCGGTGGGCCTGTCAGCCACCCAGAACAATGCTCTTAGATTAACCGCAAAATCTCCGAGTTCAGTAACTCGCACCTTCGCTTCTCTATCTTCTTCATGCATCACATCCGGATGCTTGTTTATTTCATCAAGGATTATTGACCTGGCAAGGTCTATATCAGAATCGTAACTTATCCCGAAATCCACCGCCCACAGCACCGTAAGGTCCCCTATCGTCCAGTTTATTATTGTTTCTTCACTCATTCGTGAGTTAGGGATGATCTGCCTTTTGTTCTGCCAGGTTCTTATCACGGTATGCCGGAGCGTTATATCTTCTATGGTTCCATATTCCTCTTCCATTTCTATGACATCGCCGACGCGAAACGGGCGAAAGATAGCAATTGAAATACCACTAAATACGTTTGAAAGCACTTTTTGTGCCGCAAAACCTATGACGATAGCCGCGATACCTGCACCGGCTGCTGCGCCGAGCATTAAGTTGGGAAGGCCCGGGATGTGTGAAATCACGACTATACCGCCTATTACGTAAATAGTGACGATTATTATTCTTCTAACAACCGTATACGTAGTCTCATCAACTTTGAGCTTCCCGCTTGCGAATTTGAAGTAAGTTACCAAAGCTCGGTTTATGATCTGAGCAGCTATGACTGTAGCTACAATCGCAACTGATATTCTAAAAAGGGTAATGAGGGTATTCGAGGTTCCTGTTAGCATGTCCGTTAGGTTTAGTTGGAGCATATTAAAATGAATTCACTCAATATAAATATAGACCTGTCTATGATTAGGTACTAATAAAAAGATACGAGTATGAAAGAGAGGGTGTCAAAAGAAAAGCAGCAACCTCGGCGGAGAGAAGCAAGAGAAACAAAAACTCTGGGACCAGTAGCTAATTTGGAGGAGCATGTGCGCCCAGATTGGTGGCGACAGATTTTCAATTCTATCTATTTGAAAACCGATGCGGATGTGGTGGATGACACGAAAACCACACTAAAAGATGTTAATTACTTCTTAGAAATGCTTCGCCTTTCGCCTGACGATAAGATACTCGACCTTTGTTGTGGGCAAGGTCGGCATTCATTAGAACTGGCAAGAAGAGGTTTCAGAAATGTAGAAGGATTAGACCGCTCACATTACCTTATTCAACGAGCGAAAGTGCAGGCGAAGAAGGACGGGCTATCGCTGAAGTTTCGAGAAGGGGATGCCCGGAGACTACCGTATCCCCCTGATACCTTCGATGCGGTCATGCTTCTTGGCAACAGTTTCGGGTACTTCGAGACGGTTCAAGATGACCTTAGAGTGCTCAAGGAAATCTTTAGAGTTTTGAAGCCCTGGGGACGTTTTCTTATTGACGTTGCCGACGGTGCGTATCTCCGAGGGCACTTCCAACCACGTTCGTGGGAATGGATTGATAAGAACCTATTCGTCTGCCGTGAGCGTTCGCTCGCACTGGATGAGCGGCGTCTGATTTCTCGTGAGGTGGTAACACACGTTGGCAAAGGCGTGATTGTTGACCAACTTTATGCAGAGCGACTTTACACACGTGAAACCCTCAACGAGCTTTTGAAGACTGCGGGCTTTAGCGAGATCACGGCCCATGGTGAACTCTTCTCGGATTCACAGCGAAATCAAGACCTCGGAATGATGGAGAAACGCATTCTGGTTACTACAGTGGTTAGAAAGGAGTGGACACCCGTAAAGAAAAGGAAGAGCAGAGAGATAAAGCATGTAGTGGTAATTCTGGGCGACCCCAACAAACCAGATAGTGTAAAGCCCTCTTGCGTCTTTGATGACGACGATTTATTCACAATTGACCAGTTGAAAGGGGCATTGAGGGAATTGAAGGATTTCCGATTCACGTATCTCTACAATCACTCTACGCTTATTCAGGATTTGGTAAAGAAGGAAGCGAAGGTAGACTTCGCCCTCAATCTCTGTGATGAAGGGTTTTTAAACGATGCGAAGAAGGAATTGCATGTTCCTGCAATTCTTGAAATGCTCGGCATTCCTTATACAGGCTCAGGTCCACAGTGTCTCGCGTTCTGTTTCGATAAGTCGCTCGTGCGAGGGATCGCAAAAGAGATGGAGATTCCCGTGCCTGAAGCGGTATTCATCAAGCCTGAAGATAGCA
>JAENXH010000161.1 GCA_016649585.1 Methanosarcinales archaeon | reverse complement strand
ATACGCCGCTTGTAATGATCAACCACTTTACGACGCTCGTCGGGAGAGATATAATCAGTGAACGGAGTGCCAATGACCTCCTCAACGGTTCCACCCCACATCTCTGCCAAACGCGAGTTGAGATATTTGACTATGTTATCCTGAATAATGGTGATACCGTCGTTCGCTCTCTCAACCAAGTTGTGATATTTTTCTTCAGACTCTTTTAGAGCATTCTCCGCACGCTTACGCTCAGTTATATCCTGCAATGTTTCTATCGCCCCAATAACCGTTCCTTCAGAGCCACTCAATGGCGCTGCGGTGAATAGAAGCCATTTACCTTCTTCTCCCAGCGCAGGGAAGAAATCTACAGCTTCATAAGCACTTTCAATTAAGGATGATTTTTTATATTTGTCACCATACAAATCTTTGAATTTACTCTCCGGCGCTTCATCTACGATCAAATCAGCCATAACCGGTCTCTTCTTCGCATATAATGCTATCCACTGCTTATCTGACCCAACTGCTGTTTCTCTTTTTACTCCTGTTAGAGATTCAACTGCGGTGTTCCAGTGAGTGATTTTATGCTCGCTATTGATTGCAAATGCGGGAATGTTCACACCATCAACGATTTTTGCGAGTTTCTCTTCTGCTCTCTTGCGCTCGGTGATTTCCCTCTCCATATCCAGCATCTTCTTCTCAAGCTTCTGTATCAGCCGCTCACTATGCAGCTTCACGTACTCTGACTCTTCCAGTGGCTTTTCTATCGGTTTGAGCTCGCCACGCTCGTATTTTTCCAATGTCGCCCTTATTATTTTGATAAACTCGTCAGGTTCGATGGGCTTCACAATGTAACCTGCGGCACCAATGCTCATCGCAAGCTCCTGCGACTTCTTATCGGTATACGTGGCACTGTAAAACAGAACAGGTACATCTTTAAGCTCTTTATCAGCTTTCAGCTCACGGCAAAGCTGGAAACCGTCCATCCTGGGCATAAGAACATCGGTGATGATCATATCAGGCCGGGGGGGAGTGCTCGCCCGCGCCTTTTCAAGCGCTTCCACGCCGTTGCTCGCGGTCTCTACACTGTAGCCGTGTCCCTCCAAGAGCTTCTGAAGTAAGTATCTATTCTGTTTTACGTCATCCACCGCGATTATTTTCATTTTCCGCTCGCCCCTAATAACCACAAGATTTCACAGATTTCACAAGATTCTTCTTTTTACCTCCACACTCTTCTTACCAAAATTCAATAATAAACCAACACGCATTTGTGTCGCTTTTAAATAGTTCAATAACTGCGCTTCTTCAACTTCCGTTAAGCCCAATGTTGCTTTAACTCTACTACGACTTTATTCTCGACTGTCAAATCAGGTTTATATTTTCTGGGGATTAACAAGTCTTTATAATAAATATCAAGTTCCTTCTGCAGCTCAAAATAGATCTCTCTCAAATTTAGCTCGTAGCATAAAGCCTCTTCATAAACATATTCGAGGAAACCCGCACCCAACTCACGATGAACTTCCATCGCCGCACCGATAACCTCTTGAGTCAAGTCCTTATAAAGCCATTTTTCATTTGTATCATTCATTTTCATTCTCTATCTCTCTTAATTAACCAACCCCAGTTTACACCGATTTTCACCCAAACTTTCTTTGCCAATCTTGTGTAATCTCGTGGTTCTATAACAAATACTTTCATTTTTTTAGCTCCAGAATACTTACAATAGTTTCCGCTGTCCAGCTCCAGTCTACGCCTTTGCTTATCGTCCCTTTTGCACCTGCTTTGAGTGCCTCGCTTTCTGACTCTGTTTCTGCATAGGCGGTGAACAGGTAAATTTTCGCTTTTGGATCGTTTTCAATTATCCTCTTTGTCGCTTCAGCACCACCCATCACGGGCATTCGGAGGTCCATCAGTACGAGATCCGGTTTATGTCCTTCGCTTGCCAGTTTGCCGTACATTTCAACACCCGCCGCGCCATTTTTGGCACAGTGCACGGTGAACGTGTGCCCCCTAACCCGCTTCAAAAAAGTGGGTATCAGTATGTGAAATGCTTCTTCATCATCCACAAGCAAGATTGTATATTCCATTTTAGCCCCCACCGCCTTCTTCTGCTTCCTCCTCTAAATACTTGCCCGCAAGCGCATCCCGCACCAGTTTCTGGACTTCCGCGTTTCTCGCTTGCATGATTCTAATTTTCTTTTTTTGGTCCTCGTCGAGATTGCGGGAGTCAAGTAATAATTGTGCGCATCCTCCAATGATAGCCACCGGAGTGATAATTCTGTGTGACGTTTCTTTTAGGAAGTGTTCTCTCAAACTACAAGCCTCTTCTACCAGCCTTTTCGCTTCTTCAAGCTTTTCTACGTGCTCCTGCAATAATAGAGCCGTCTGTTTCAGATCCTCCTCCGCTCGCTTGCGGTAGGTGATGTCAATTGTCTGGAAGACAACACCTTTAAACACCCCTTTTTCATCTTTAAGCGGCTCCCAGGAGCTTGAAGCATACCACAATTCCCCGTTCTTTCTTACCGCTTTGTATTCGAAGTTCTTGCCTCCCACGCCCTCGCGTAAGGTGCGCTCAAAGAACTCCTTCGCCCTCGGCGTGTCATCCTCATGCACCCACCATCTCATCGACCCTTTCAACAGGCAACTGAACACAACAGCGGCTATCTGAAATGCTAGTTATATGCGCGTCCTCACCGTCTTGGATATTTAAGCCGAGTTTTTCGCGCATCAGTCCGAGCCTACTTAATTCTTATCTATATTAATTGATTCATGTTAGGAACCTCAGAACGCGCGAGTAAAACCGGGTCGTCATAACATCCCTCCTGGGCACAGACACCCGGAGGGGCGACCATCCAACCTCCCCGATCAACTCCTCCCTCGGAGGCGGACCCCCTCCTCCAGCCTCCTCACGGTCCTCGCCAGGTCCCGGGGCAGCCTCGCCCTCCCCATCATCCTCCCCTCCCTCAGCCTCCTCGCCACCGCCACCAGCAGCTCCACATCCCCCGTGATCCTGTTCAGGTTCCTCCTCACCGAGACGAAGAGCATCCTCGTCCCATCGTCCTCCACCCCCGACTCAAGCCACGCCCTCAGCCTCACCCGATCCCGATCCGTGAACATGTAACCCCTCAAACCCCAACCACCCACCAACAAAAAACAACCCCCCAAAAATAACCCTATACCAAAAAAACAGGTATAACCCCCAAACAAACCAAAGAAGGTATAAAACCCCAAAAAAACCGCTATAAGCGACCACCATTATAAGATGGCGGGCCCGGTGGGATTTGAACCCACGACCTCAGGCTTAGGAGGCCTACGCGCTATCCATACTGCGCTACGGGCCCACGACCAACACAGGAATAACACACCCAAATAAAAAAATAGCCCCCCACGAAACCACAAAGATAATAGGGAC
>JAENXH010000160.1 GCA_016649585.1 Methanosarcinales archaeon | reverse complement strand
ACTTCCCCTGCATAGGGCACGAGTGAATCGCTTATCGTAGCTATGCCGACGGCGCCTATGTAACCGATTAAAATTACCGACACGCCTTTGCCTTTATGCAGCCTGTACATCCCCGCAGTAACGAGCGCACTCAACACGACATGCATCGGATGAAGGGTATAGAAGATCGTTTCAGCAGCATTGTGAGGGAGGTGAACCGCAAAAAGCACGATAACAATTCCGGTAATGGCGCCGAAAGCTGTGAACGGTGCATGCCTTATTAACTCCTGGGTAATGAGCTCCGAAGTGTTATGTTCCTGCATCTCGAACTCATTGTTACAATGCCCCATCTATCTCAACTCTCCTGATTTTTTGATTCCACTATACTACAATTCTGAGGGTTAGTAACGGTTAAATAGTTTAGCTTCAAAAAGCGTTTGGGTTTGCTGGACGGTCGGGAAAAAATTGGTAAAGCTTTTATAATTCTACGATAAATGCATGTTAAAGCTCGAGTCGCAAGCCCCATGCTTAGGGCGCTGTACTTAACGGGGTATGTGATTTAAAAACGTATAAGTATCCACAGCACATATAGGGGCAGGGGTTAGATATATAATAAAGTTAGATATATAATAAATATAGAAGGGGTGAAATGAAGATGGGCAAATCAAAAATAAAATTGGAGCTTGATGAGCTTATAAAAAGTGCACAGGAGCAACCAGGTATTGCAGATCTAATGTTTGTTTATGGTCAATATGATGAAATGTTGCAGAAAAGCCGTGAATATCTAGAGGGAGTTAAACCAAAGGGTATTATTTCGGCCAGTTCCAATTCATCATAAATACTGAGGCGGTATTATGCCCACGTGGGGAGAAATTCTTACTGAGTTGAAGCAAACGGAAGAAAATGGAGGGAAACCACCGTATGATCCAGTTCGGAGAAAATACATGGCTTCCACCTATAAAAAGACTGGGCGTAACACCATACTCTATGCAACAAAGTGGACTCAGGCAAGTGATATTGATCCAGAACTTCTAAGTATTACAGATGAAGATGTTCAGGGATTAATGGAAGTTATTCACGGTCTAAAAGGTCCAAATCTTGATTTAATTGTTCATAGTCCCGGGGGTTCTCCCGAAGCAACGGAAGCGCTTGTTTCATATCTCAGAACAAAATTCAATGATATTCGTGTCATTATCCCGCAATCAGCAATGTCAGCAGCAACAATGCTTGCCTGTGCATCGAACAGAATCGTTATGGGGAAAATTCATTTATTAGCCCGATAGACCCACAATTGTTACTTCACACTCAAGTTGGAGTTCAAGCAGTTCCCGCACAAGCCATATTGGATCAATTTGAATTAGCAAAGTCCGAATGTGAAGATCCAAAGAAACTTGGTTCATGGCTTCCAATTCTAAGTCAATATGGTCCAGCATTATTAATCCAATGTCGTAATGCTTTGGAACTATCCAAAAAATTGGTTTCAGAATGGCTAGAAGCATATATGTTTGCTGATGTAGAAAATGCCAAAAGTATCTCTGAGAAAATTGCCGGCGACCTTGCGGATCATAAGGAGTTTAAAAGCCATGGACGTCACATAAACCGAGACAAAGCGAAAGAAATGGGTTTAATTATTGAGGATCTTGAAGAAGATCAGGAATTACAAGATCTTATCCTATCGGTTTTTCATGCAACTACACATACTTTTAACGGAACAAATGCGGTAAAGATTATCGAAAACCACAATGGGATGGCATTTATTAAACAACAAAGGATTTTAATCCAACAAGGACCTCCTTCACCTAAGCCGCCTGTTGAACTTAAAGAATAATGTTTTATCATAGGACAAACATGGAAGCTCGCCGATTTCAATTGCGTGTGAATTGCTTGGAGCTGTTTCTCTCATTTTTTTACCCGCGCATCAATCCCGATTATATACGCATAGGGCGCATAAGCTTTCACTTTCCGCGCCTCCAGTATTTCTACTGATCGAAACTCTTCGCCTAATCCCTGTAAGTTTACCATCAATTTCTCTTTCGCTTGCGTTATTGCACGTTCAAGCGCATCATGCTTCTCCTCTCCTTCTTCAGGGTAAGCGAATTCCAGATCATAGAAATGAAGTATCCCGCCTTGAGGTTTAAGCATGCTCAACGCTTCTTGGAGGAATAAATACGCGCTCTTCGGAAGGTTCATTATTATCCGGTCTGCCGTGTTCCGAAACCGCCCGCAAATCTCTCTAATGTCGCCTTCCACTGCGTCTATGTTACTCACGCGATTCAGTCGTATATTCTCATGGAGATACCGTATCGCATCAGGATTGATGTCAATAGCAGTCACGTGACTTTGTGGTGCCCGTATCGCAACTTGTATGGAGAACGAGCCAACACCTGCGAACATGTCTAATACCTCCTCTTCTTTTACGCTGCTCCGTGCAACCTGTGCTGCTACTCTGTTTCGTTCCCCGGCCAGCCGGGGATTGAAATAAACCTTTTCCAGGTCGAGCTTGTATCTACACCCATTCTCCTTGTGCATCGTCTCTGTCCTGTTCTCGCCTGCGATGATCTCCAGCTTTCGTGTTCTGAATACGCCCTCTACGGCAGAAATCCGTTTTGCTACGACTTTGATATTTTTATGCCGGTTCATCAGTGCATGCGCTACGAGCTGTTCTTTCCTATTGTCTATCGCCTCCGTTAGCACTGCAATGTCACCGACCACTTCATACGAAGGTTTAAATCCAACTATATCTTCTATGCTCTTTCTATGCTCTAAAATCGTAAAATCTCGTGTTGTTAAATCAGCAGCGCCTATTTCTCTTATTTCTGCATCGGTTAACGCGCGTATAAGCGGTAAATAAATGGACGTTTCGTCTGAGGTTATTTTAGCGTTGGTTCTCAGCAGCTTGCGCTCGTTCAACGCTTGTCTGATCTCTTCACCGCTTCGCTTCGGTGCTTTTACACACGGTAAACGCTCTGTCTCTGCTATCATGGATTTCTCTATGTTACTCTATGTTTACTCTCAGTTGTAATAACCTACACTGCACATGCAGTGATCAGTACCATCGCTCGTGCTCTTCGAACGAGAAAATGTCACTGGTCGCACTGTCTTTATAGCTACCTGAGATGAGTACAATCAAAAATAAAAGAGGAAGTTTGGCTATTTCTTCCTTTTCACAACTGCTATTGCAAGCACCGCGCTCAGCATGCCAATCAAAGCAAGCAACCCAATCGTGCCGAATGCGGGTGCAGGTACTGGCTGCTGTTGCTCCTCTGAGTATTTAACAAGGAAAGCATCCCCCTCTCCAGCGCCGTAGGACGCAGTGTAGCCAGCCAGGTAGACGCTGTCGCCCGTTGCGGTTGCCCATCCAAGATCATCGCCGGTACCGCCCCAGGTAATGTTCCAGATAAGCTCGCCAGTGGAGTTGTC
>JAENXH010000015.1 GCA_016649585.1 Methanosarcinales archaeon | reverse complement strand
TTATCGCCTTTGGTCCTTCTCTTGAGCCTTTCTTGAAAGCGTTGCCGTCAAAAGGCACGCCCACCAATTCATACCATGCTTTTTCCTTATCTACTTCCGATAACGAGCCTGAAAATTTCATAGGACGAGCGTTCTTAACCTTTTTAAAAGAAGTGTTCTGATTGAAATAAAAGAGTTATGGGCCCGATGCGATTCGAACGCATGACCTTCGCCTCGTAAAGGCGACGTCATTCCAGCTAGACCACGGGCCCCTGAATCTGTGGCATGACCGTTTTTATATCTTATACACGTGCTTATAAAATTAATTGTTACTTTTTATTCTTCCCACAGTTGGGGCAGAAACGGGCTAAAATCGGTCGCATCTTACCACATTCCGGGCATTTCACAGCTAATTTCTTCCCACAATTTTGACAAAAAAGCATATCATATCTGAAGGGAAAACCGCACCAAGGGCATTTATTTTCCTTTAGTCTGGACATGGAAATACGCTCGAAGCTGAAGAATTGTTTCTTTAGATATGCCAGTGAGACAGCGCATGCCACCGCCCCAAGAATAGATATACCAATTATGTGAACCACCGCCCACACGTTCTCGATGATCATGTACATCAATAAGAGAGATGCAAAAGCCATGAACGCATTAGCGTGAATGGTATATTTGCTTCTCGCCTTTTTGGCTTTTAAGAATACGATAATAGCAACTGCCAATAATGGAAGCACAAAAGCTAACCTTATAGCCAATACTTTCAATCTGTATATTTGATAATCTCTCCTGTATTCGTCCGATGCTGATTCACGTGCAGTCAATACTTCTTCTCTCTTTTGTTCCAACCTCCCTCTGATCTCACCGTAAACAGCTTGCGCAGAATCGAGTCTTACCTGTGATTTCTCATACCTTTCCCTTGCCTCTTCATGTTCTCTCTCTTTTACTTCATCCGTCTCTCCTTTATCCAGTATTACCCGGTATTCCTCCCTTTTAAACAGGTAGTCTCCCTTAGCACGAAGATATTCATCATTGGCATTTCCGAGGGTTTTACTGGCGGTTTCAAGCTCCGTTTCGATGCTTCTTTCCTCAGCCCCCAGCGTATAAACACCATATTTTTCATTGTAAGTGTCTATCAGTGGTCTATCAGGAATGTCTTCTAACTCGTTAAGGACGTTTATCCCGCCTATTAAAAGGAAGATAACCATAGCAAAAGCCAATATTTTTTCGCCCCTCGTTGTCTCTAATCTCTCTGCCTCTTCATGTTCTGACATAATTTTCCCTCGGAAAGGTTTATTTGAATCCGGCTGTATAAATATGTGATCATTACAGGCAGGAGATTTTTCATGATGAACAAAGAAAGAGATTACGATTTAATCGTTGTTGGAGCGGGTCCTGCAGGGATGACCGCGGGTTTGTATGGTGCAAGAAGCGGATTGAAAACGTTAGTGATTGAGAAAGGAATAAGCGGCGGGTTATCAAATGAGGCAACAGATATAGACAACTATCCAGGATTCAAAAAGATAGGTGGCATGGAACTGGCAGAAAAGATGAAGGAGCAAACGTCGGAATATGCCGAGATTAAAGAGCTGGAAGGCGTTAGCAAAATAGAAATAAAGGAAAAAAAGAGAAAAATGCTTATTTTCACGGAGAAAGACTCGTATCTCTCAAATGCGATGGTTCTGTGCACAGGAACTAAAAAACGGAAACTGGGCGTTAAAGGAGAAGATGAGTTTCTTGGACGGGGGGTATCGTATTGTGCTACATGTGATGGGTTCTTCTTCAAAGATAAGTCGGTAATAGTGGTAGGCGGGGGGAACTCGGCAGTTAGAGGTGCGTTGTATCTGAAAAACGTCGGCTGCACGGTAACGTTAATCCATAGAAGAGATAAACTCAGGGCAGAGCAGTATTTACAGAAAAAAATGGAAAAGGCCGGTGTGCATATCTTGTGGAATTCCGTGGTGAAGGAGATAAAAGGGGATAAAGCAGTGGGAAGTGTAGTTAGATACGATAAAGAGAGCGGGATTGAGGATGAACTCCCGGTAGATGGCGTGTTTGTATATGTTGGCGAGGAGCCGGTAAATGCATTAGCAACGCAAATGGATGTGAAGCTCGATAAAGAGGGATACATAATCACTGATAAAGGCCAGCGGACGAACAAAGAGCGAGTATACGCCGCGGGAGACATAACCGGAGGCGTGAGACAGATTGTCGTGGCGTGTGCAGAAGGTGCTATCGCTGCTACTTCTGCATATGACGATTTAATAGGTTAAGGTCCAAAACCAGGAAGAGGACAGAGATATTGATTGAATTGAAAGCCCAAAGGAAGAAAGATAGATGAGGGAGATAGGAATTGACGAAGCGGGTAAAGGTCCCGTGATAGGCTCAATGTTTGTTGCAGGGGTCTTGAATTTTGAGGGTTTGGAAGAGCTGGGTGTGAAAGATTCGAAACGCTTGAGTCCTGCAAAGCGGGAATATCTGGCGGAACGTATAGAAGCAACGACTGAGGTTTTTTTGGTGGAGATGACCGCGAGCGAGATAGATGAAGGTAGAAAAGGGCATACGATGAATGAAATCATGGTTGAACGGTTTTCAGAGGTGATTAAGTATTTTCAGCCTGATAGAGCGATTGTAGATGCGGCAGATGTGAAACCAGAGCGGTTCGCGGCCAATCTTAGAGCGAACTACGAGAAGGAAGTAGATGCGGAGATTAAAATCATTTCTGAAAGTAAAGCAGATGACCGTTACCCTTTGGTCAGCGCAGCATCAATCGTTGCAAAGGTGCACCGAGATAGATCCATGCGGGCGCTTGCGGTGAAGATAGGAGCCGAGATTGGAAGTGGCTATCCTGCGGACCCGAAAACCGTTAAATTCCTGAAAGAGCTGCTCAAAGAAAAGGATTTGGAGGATATTCCGTCCTACGTGCGGAAATCTTGGAAGACTGTTGATTTATATATAACTAAGGGCTACAAATGAATGAAAAATGGTGACCCCTAAGAAGGATAAGGGAGAGGGGAAGCATAGAGACGGTAAGGGAGCTAAAGACGAAGCAGATTATGGTGAGACGGTAAAGGATTGTCCTGAATGTGGCGCTAAGAACCTGATAAGAGATTATGGGAGAGCAGAGCTTTTTTGCGCGGAATGCGGATTGGTAGTAGCTGAGAACATTGTGGACCTTGGACCTGAATGGCGTGCCTTTGATTTCGAGCAGGTGTCGAAAAGGGCGAGAGTTGGAGCACCGATGACATATCGGATACACGATAAAGGTCTGAGCACACTGGTCACGTGGTCTCCGACAGGTCAAGGACAATATAAGCTCAAGAGATGGCAAAAGCGGACGCACATCACGAGCACAACCGAAAGGAGCTTTATTTTCGCTCTTTCTGAGATAGATCGGATGGCGTGTGCGCTTAAACTGCCGATGAATATCAGGGAGGCGTCTTCTATGTTATACCGGAAAGCAATGAAGCAACGTTTGATTCGCGGGCGGAGCATAGAAGGTATAGCCACTGCGATAATATACATTACGTGCAGACAGTACGGGGTGCCGCGAACGCTGGAAGAGGTACGGAATATCTCAAGGGTTGGGCAGAAGGAAATAAGCCGGGCATACCGCTTTCTTTTACGGGAGCTTGAGTTGAAAGTTAATCCTGCGTCTCCTGTTGATTTCGTGCCTCGTTTCTGCTCCTTACTCGATTTGAGCGGCGATATACGGTCAAAGGCAGTAGAGATAATAAAGCGCGCATCGGAGAGTGAGCTGACCAACGGGCGGGGCCCAATAGGAATAGCAGCCGCGGCTATTTACATCGCAGCAATTTTAGGCGGTGAGCATCGTACACAGAAGGAAGTATCTGATGTTACAGGTGTGACTGAGGTTACGATACGTAACCGGTATAAAGAATTATCAGAGCGGTTAGATATAGACGTGCTTCTCTAAACCTCAATGACAAATACTACCAAATCCCAAGTAAACTCCAATTTCCAAATCCAAAAAGAAAAAATAAAGCAAAAATCAAGTGCAAAATTGGTATGATATTGGAATTTGGGATTTGTTTGGTAGTATTGGTATTATTTGGATTTGGAATTTTTGCTTCTTAGTAGTGCTCTCGCTACTATCTTCGCAACCCTCAACGGTTCGGGCACTTTCCCATGCGTGGTGAATTTTTTTATTACAGCACCAGCTTCGGCTTTTTCCATACCTAAAAACCGTATCAAATCCTCAAACTGACCGTGTAAATTTACCGGAACACGATCTCCAAGCCGCTTATACGCTTCTATCCGTGAATCTCGCTCGTCTGATTCAAAATGCAGGGCTATGTGTTCTTCCAAACCTTCGGATTCTTCGTACGTCACACAGATGAGTGGGATCCGCAGCCGTTTGTAAATTTCGTTTAGGTCTATGATGTTGAACCAACTGATGACACAGCCATTTAACATCATCACGTTTATATCATCGCGCTGCAGTGATTCGCAGAGATGCAATACCCCTTCGGTTGCATCCATTCCTCCTACGGTTATGTGCGTGAGACCGACACCGTCAATAATAAAGTCGGAACGCATCACGACGCCCGCGAGTACTGACTTTTCATAGTCTCTCTTGAAGCTCTCTGCAATACCCAGTACGCGTATCCCCTTTTTATTTACATGCAGCACCATTACAAATAAGGGATTCTATCCCGCTCTTTTTGCTCTTTATATCTCCTTCTGAACACCGAGTCGCTGCTCATTCGCTCTATCTCTCTATCCAATTTCTCGTCCAGCTTCGCCTGCTCTCCTGAGATATATTCCTTGCACAGCGTATGAGTGGAATCAGAAGAGTATTGCTGAATACCGGCCATTATAATAGCTAAATCGGCTTTTTGAGGAGAGATTAATCCAAAAGGGACTGGCGCGCCCACCCCCATAATCTTTTTTATCTCAGCGTCTATTTTCCCCACATCCAAACCAAATCCTATTGCTTCATTACTCCCGGTCTGCTCAAATTTTAGCTGCCACATACTCTCCGGGCTGGAGATGAACATGTCGTACCGTCCTTTGTGATTCCGTCCAGTTAACACTCGCCAATCTGCCTTATCCTTGCTTTTATCCCACTTCTCCTTTAATGCCCGTGTTATATCCGCAGAAGACTGTACCCCCATCTTAGTTTTTATACAGTATTACAAGGCTATAAATTTTTCTGTGATTGCAGTCACGATGAAGATGCTTTCAATACATTTTTCTTTTCCGAAAACGCTTTTCTTTTTATTAAAAAGAAAAGGGTTTAATGATAGCAATAATCCTCGCAGGCGGGAAAAGCAGCAGGCTGAACAGAGGAACCTACACGGAGAGCGAGAAGGCACTCATAACGATAGGTAAACGCGGCAACCAGAAACGACTCTTAGATATGGTTGCAGAAACCGTACGCGAATCAAACGTAGAAGATTTTTTCGTGGCGATCACGAAGAACACGCCAAAGACAGAGGAATATTGCAAACTTGCCAATTATAAAACCGTAGCGACCCCAGGAGAAGGTTATCACGAAGATTTATGGTATCTGCTCCCTCGATACCCTGAGTTTGTATCCGTTGCCTGCGACATTCCTTTTTTAAAAAGCGAGCACATTAACGCGATAATTGACGCTTATCACGCGCATCGTATCAGCGTCACTGGCGCTATTCCTCTGGATATGTTACCAGAAAGCATAACGCCAAGTCACTCGTTCGAGTACGAAGGAAAAGAGCTCGTTTCTTGCGGTATCAATGTGGTCACGAATTCGAAGGATTCGATACCTTTTGTATTTGATGATCCCCTGCTTGCAATAAATATTAATACCGATGCTGATTTGAGCGTGGCAAGAAGCATGTTAGAATGAAGCTCTTATCCCCCTTAAAAATCACAGTTTTTTGCAGGATTACTTATCCCCTTCTCTTCACCATCACACATACATCATGCACCACTTTTATGCCGTTTCGGCTGCAGAACTCTATCGCCTTCTCGGATTCAGAGCCGGGCTGCATCCATACCCGTTCTATTCCCAATTCCTTGCATTCCGCAACTATCTTCTCGGTAACCTCTGGTGGAACCACGGTATCAACGACGTCCGGCTTTTCGGGCAGTTCGCTTAGCGAATGATAGCATTTATCTTCCAAGACTTCGTCAATATGGGGGTTCACGGGATAAACGGTATAGCCCGCCTCTTTAAGGTCTTTATACACCTGGTGCCCGTACTTCTTCGGGTTGTTTGAAACGCCAACAACGGCGAAGACGTGCTCTTTCCAGAGGAATTCGTTTATCAGGTTTGTGTTCATTTTATGCACTTTGTTTATTGTATTTGGTATGAAAACAGCCGGAACCTCATAAGCGCTATTATGTTCCCGAGTACTCTACGAATGAGGCCAAGGCAAGGAGCCGAAGGTGACGAAGAGTTCTGCAACTTCAATCAGCGTCTGTTCTTTGAATTATAAGATATCCAATTAGCGAAAGAAAAATAGCGGATATAGCCAATATCCAGAATAGTAAAAGTAATCCAATTGTCTTTTCAGGTGTTAGTACAAAGTTATAATAAAGAGCGACTGCAGAGCCTCCAAAAATACCACCGGCTATTTTTGTGAATACATCTCCGATTGCCCATTGCCAAAAATTCTTTTTCATAGAGATAATATATATTAACATTATATTTAAATGTGGAGGTTGCAGAATTGAACATAATAACTCATATCCGAACACACTTTGCATGTCCCCCCAATTTGGTGATATATCCAAACTTGGTTCGTTACCTCCCTTTGGATGAAACTTCTCTGTTCTTATAATTACTCTAACCTCCCGATAGCCATAAATAACTTACGCATTTTCAGTCAGATAGAGTTTCCAAAGGATTGGATTTCGCCGAGTAGCGTGACACAGTCAGAATATTAGCTTCTTAAACGTATTCTTCAAAAATTGACGATATGTTGAATCCCCTAAAACTATTTTGACATAATCCCGTGCTATTGTAGAGTCATTAGCCAGAAGTTTAATAAATCTTTTCGGATCAAGCTTAACGATCTTCACCAGAATTCGTGCGTACTTCAAGTCGCCTGTTATCTCTTCTTCTATCTTTTTACGGTAATCACCGACGTTATTTTTAATAACACAGTCCGCTGCGATTTTACCGCTTTGGATCGCATAAGGAATCCCTTCGCCTAAAAAAGGGTCGACCAGCCCGGCAGCATCGCCGAGTAAAAGCGCGTTCCCCGTTGCAATGTTCCCTGAAATTCCACCTGTTGCGGGTATCCGCCAGGCGTTTAATTTTAAATTCTCCGTTGATCTTGTGTTTGTATATCTGGAACGCATCACAAAGTAGTTAAACAGTCGTCTTAAATTAGATGCCTCTTTAAGTACAGTACCTGTGCCAATTGAAGCATGATCACCCTTATCAAAAAACCACGCGTACCCCCATTTGACACCGCCGAAATAAAAATTGAGTGGTGATGGAGGTGGCTCGTAGTCCGTTATACTTGATTCAATACACAATCCTACTTCATCATCATTCCACTTATCTCTAAACCCAAGTAATATTGCTGATGTACCGTTTACTCCGTCTGCACATAAAAGATATTTTGATTTAGCACTAAAATCAGCCCCGTATATTATGAATTGTGAGTTCTCTTTTTTGATATTCGTAACCATTAAATTCTGCTTTAATTCCGCACCTTTTGTAATCGCATTCTGGACAAGGGCATAATCAAACTCAGCTCTGTCCGTAAGATATGCTGCTTCATTCTCAAATTTTATAGTTGCTAAATCTTCAATTGACTCGAAATCAAAAGTGCCAAGTTGCATAGACCGGCATTTTTTGAAAGTCTTTAGTTCGGGTAATAATATATCTGCAGCCGCTAAGAGCGATAAAGCTCTTTTAGACACTGCTCCACCACAAATCTTCGGCCTTGGAAGTTTTTCCTTCTCTATTAATAAGGCGTTAATATCGCTCTCGGCTAATATCGCCGCTGCTGTTGCACCCGCAGGTCCTGCTCCAATTACTATTACATCATAATTTATCATTAGTCCGTCAACAACTTACAACCGCCCCTTCATAGATTACAGCCGCTATGTCGTTACGTGTCGCTCTTCTCACCACCCCTTTTATCGGATTTCGCACGTTTCGCATATTCGGTGTGTCGGTTCTAATCACCACTAAATTCGCCTTTTTACCTTCTTCTATCGAACCCACCGATTCCTTCAGCACCTGAGCGGAATTAAGCGTGCACATCTTCAGCACCTCTCGCTCTTCAAGCCGGAAAATCTTCGCGATGAATTCCATTTCAGAAAACATATCAGGAGAATTGAGCATTACGTTATCTGTGCCGACACCCACAATTAATCCTGATTCGAGCATCTGCTGTAACGGCGGCAATTCCAAACCGGTTACCAGATTGGATCGAACGCAGACGACAGCAGCTATGTTCTTATCCTGCATTGTCCTGAAGTTTTGCTGCGATGCATTTAGAAGGTGCACGATGAAATCAGGTTCCAAGTCTATCGCACCGTTTATGTCATCCGCATTATTTTCACCCGCGTGAAGTGCAAACATCTTCTTCCTGCGCTTCGCCTCCGCCGCTAACGATTTGACATCTTCCATTGGATAGTCTGCGACACTGCTCATGCCTATTCCATCAACTGATTCAAAAAGCTCGTTAAAATCCTCAGTTCTCGTTTCAGTAGCATGTCTACCAAATATTTTCGCATGTAACTGCTCGCTCCCGCCAGATAAACGCAAAGCATCCTTCAACGCGCTCGCACCCAAAACACCACCTTCTCGGAAATCAGCAAACATTTGTGTCCCAGTGGCAACCATGTCCTCAATGGTATCTTTCATCGCTGAAACCAGCGTTTCATGAGGCGTTTCAGCCAATATCCTATGCTTAAACCCTCCAGGACCCACTAACTTCTCAAGCGGCATAAAATCCGGCTCTTTTGCCACTGAATCGCCGATGTGCGTATGTGCATTGACGAACGCAGGAATAATGACGCCTTCTATCGCCGCTTCTATCTTTTTATCGCCAATCTCTTTTATCGCTCCGTTCTCAATTACGACATACCCGTCCTTCGCTTCAAAATCATCGCCCCATACAACTGTTCCTGAAAGCGTGAGTTCATTCTTCTGCATACCGCATATCCAACAAGAGTTAAAAGGACTTTATTTAGCATATAGTTTCTGCTAAAATAGGCTACGAACTGATTTGTAGCACCATTAGTAGCAAAAAGAAACTGCTAAGTTTTTGATAAAGTTCCAGAGCGGAGCAATCATGATCAGCTCCTCTTCACTACACTACACACAAATCCAGAACCACATGATATCTTCGCGGCGCAACAGAACGCACAATCCTCTTCTCTTCCAGTTCTATTCGTATAGTAATGAGTTCCCGAATGCAGAAGCGATAATATTTTGTGCTCTTTCAAAGGGAATATTAAATAAACCACCATCTTTCCTTCCCGTAGAAACATCGTAATAATGTATCACGCCTCGTGCTCCTCCCTCAGCGCCTTCCTTACACATCCGCAATGCACGTACCGCAGATGACAGGAATGCATGCGCCTGTTCCGGTAACGGCATGAGAACACGGTCCGCAACGCCTTCTAACATCTCCACTTCTTCGCTTGCATCGCCGAGAATTGGCATCACCCTCTCCTCAACCTTGTTCAATGCCACATTCTCGTTCATGTATTCATACGCGTAGGGATTCCGATCAATGGAATAAATCTTCGTTTGCGGTTGCATCTTCGCCATAATAATGGAGAAGCAGCCTACACCTGAATAGTGGAGACCAGCCGCATCCGAAAATAGAGATCGGGCATCGCATTGACATAGGTGAGAGAGTGTTCTTTGTGCAGGACAATGGTATAGGAATGGATCCAAGTCAGCACGAGAAGGTCTTCGATTTGTTTTACCAGGTGGATGAGAGTGGCAAGGGCACGGGTGCAGGGCTTGCGATCGTGAAACGGATAATTGAGGTACACGGAGGTCGTATATGGATAGAATCAGAAAAGGGCAAAGGGTGCACGGTTTGTTTTACGCTGCCGGTGGTGTGAAGGAGTAGCTATTAAAAAGTGAAGAGTAGAAAATGTCTTCTCTTATTATCAGAATTAATTAATAAGATGCTTTTTAAGAGGGATGTAGTAACCATAACGTCATCAATTAGGAGGTGTATGTAAGATACGGAACCAATACGACACGCATTGATCGGTATTTGTTTATTATTCACGGTAGTTGCGATAGGAGTAGTTGGCTTTTGGTATCTCGAAGGGCTGGACCCTTTCGACGCTTTATACCTGACTATCACCACAATTACCACCGTGGGGTATGGAGATATAGTTCCGGAGACACCCACCGGGAAAATATTCACGGCAGGATTAAGCCTATCAGGCGTTGGTGTAGCTATATATGTGCTAACGGGGATTATAGGATCTGTACTGGAAGGAAGATTACACGTCGCTTTTGGTATAGCAAGGGCTAAAAGGAGTGTGGCAAAGATGAAAAATCACATGATCATCTGCGGTGGAGGCCGCACCGGGAACGTAATAGTAGATGAACTTAGAAGCGAAGGCTTGGACCTTGTAGTAATAGAGCACGACCCAGAGATGATAAAAGAACTGAGGAAGAAGGAGATACCAGTAGTGGAGGGCGATGCAACAAAGGATGCGATTTTGATAGACGCAGGCGTGGAACGAGCTTCTGGATTGGTATCCACACTCCCTTCGGATTCTGATAATTTATTCCTGTGCATTACGGCGAAAGAACTCAATAAAGACCTGGAGATGGTGACGAGAGCGAGTTCGAAAGAGGCTGCTAAAAGGCTGTACAGCATTGGCGTGAAAAAAGCGGTTATGATAGAAGAAATAGGAGGGAGAAGGTTGGCGAAGAGCTTGACAAAGCCGGCGATTGTTGATTTCTTGGAGTTCGCTACGAAAACAGGAGAGGCATCGTTAGAAAGTTTAACGGTAGAAAAAGGTGCAAAAATTGCAAATAAGAAAGTAAAAGAACTGCGGATAAAGGAAAGAATAGGAACGTCAATAGTTGCGATAATTAGAGAGGGGAAGGTCATACCTAACGTTGGTCCTGAAGATGAAATAAAAGAAGGCGATACCGTTGTGGTCATAGGGAAGAAAGAATTGTTGGATAAGCTTGAAGAGTGGGTTTCTTCTAAATAGAAAAGCACGTTCGTGTTGCGATACACATTTTCATATACCTCGTTTAAAAGCGAAAAGTTTATAAGTAGTGTTAAGGAAAGAAAGTAGTATGAAAATCGAAGATGATTTAGTAAAGGATGCGCATGTGCTCTTGCATCCGATACGATATAGAATAGTGGAGCTGCTGGTAGAGAAGCCGATGCACATAAATCTGATAAGCAAAGTGATGGGCGAAGAAAGACGACTCGTTTCTTATCATCTGCTTGCTCTGGAAGAATGTGGATTCGTGAAAAGTAAGTACGAAATATCCGAAAGCCCGAAGTCGAAGGGAAAGGCGATAAGGAAATACTGGGTGACCGACAAAGTGGAGGGCGTGATTGCTGAGATTAAAAATAAGCTTTAAGATTTAGCTTTGCGCTCTCGCAATATCTCGGAGATTAGTAAATCAGCTTGCTTAGTTTGTGGGCTATAAGAAGACGTGCGTTACGTGTATCAATCGTTATGTAGCGCAACCTTAGCTGGTGTAGGGGAAAAGAGATGGTAGATTAAACCAGCATGTGGGCTTAAATACCTGCTGGAGCTTGTGCAATCTTCATTAACGCCTCCTGCTCTAAAAAATGGAGTTCGCCAGGAACAACGAGCACATGCGGAAGCTCACCAAAATCGTAGTTCTTCAATGCAGCCAAATAATCCGCTTTCACAACCGGCTTATCAGAGCCCGCCCTCGCTATTCCAACAAGTACTGATTTTTTTAGTAGCTCTTCGCCTCTTTTATCTTCAACGGCATCCAGCAGCCTTAGCGCATCGTTTATGCTCATCGAAAGATCAAGATAAAGCAGTGTATGCAAACCCCCCTCTTTGTTCGCTCGTATCGTGTCGTAAGGTACTTCGGATATAACCTCCCTGTAAGGAGGAGACACCGTTGTGGATTTACCGAACTTGTAATTCTGAAGCCCGCAGATCCCAGCAACTGCCGATGAGATGGAAGGCGCATGTATTATTCTCGTCTCGATCCCCATGTCTATCGCTCTAAGCCGCAGATCAACATGCGTGGTGGCAATCATCGCATCGCCTCCGCTGAGCAAAACCACGTTTTGGTGCTTTGCGCGCTTTAAAATTATCTCTTCTGCATGCTCCTCTATATCGCTGCGCTCTAACAGGGCAATTCGTTTGCCGTACTCCTCCTCCATCTTTTCTATCGTTTTACCGCCTAACGGCGAGGTGTAAAATTCTGCAAAAACCGTATCGGCCGCTCTTATCGCCTCTAACCCTTTCACGGTTATGTCCTTCTCATCGTACAAGCCGAGACCTACGAAAGTGAGCATGCATAACTCTTTCTTTTACCAGAAGAAATGTTTTTAAGAAACGTTGTGCTTCACACAAGCGTTTATGGGAACGAAAAAATCTTTAAAAAGCCAAATACCAACTACTATCACAGATCATGTTTCTCGAATTCAAAAAGGAAGTGGAACGCGTGCTGAAAGAAGCATTGGAAAAGGCCTCGTATGAATATAAGGGAGTAGATTTAGAGGAGAGTGAACATGCGGATCTCGCATCACGAATTGCTTTCTCCTTAGCTCGCCCATATAAAAAATCCCCTGCAATTATCGCAGAGGATATTGTAAATCATCTTGCAATACCTGTTGAAAACACGTTAATAGCAGATGCAGTTGCGGTCGGCCCTTATATTAACTTCTTTGTGAACGATTCCTTCTTGCAGAAGACATTGCAGGCTATAACTGGGGAAATAGCGCCCCCTGAGGAGAAGAGAGAGAAGATTATACTTGAGCATACCTCGGCGAATCCCGACGGCCCTCTGCACATAGGGCATCTCAGAAACGCTATTATTGGCGACGTGCTGGTACGGGTATTAAAGCGTGCTGGTTATGAGGTGGAAACGCAGTATTATCTGAATGATATGGGACGGCAAATAGCAGTTGTCGTGTGGGGTGCGGAAAGACTTGCTTACGATGAAACTAAAAAAGCGGACCATGCCGTGGCTGACGTTTACATCGCGGCAAACAGAATGCTGGAGGAGAATAGTGAACTTTTGGATGAAGTAGGGGAACTCATGAGACGATACGAGGCAGGCAATGAGGAAGTCGTGCAGAAATACGAAGCCGCCGTGCAGAAATGTCTTTCTGGCATTCAAACATCCTTTGAGCGTTTGAATATTCAGCAGGTTGTATTCGTGTGGGAGAGCGAATTTGCGAGACGCGGAGCGGTGAAAGAGGTAATCGAGGAGTTAAAGCAGAAAGGCGATATTAAACGCGAAGGCGCTGCTATTTTACTGCAACTGGAGGGGATTGAGAAAGCGTTGGTGATACAAAGAACTGATGGGACTTCGCTGTACACTACAAGAGACCTCGCGTATCACCGCTGGAAAGGCAAGAACTGTGACCGGGTGATAGACGTATTTGGTAAAGACCACGAGTTAGTCTCGCAGCAATTGGCAAAAGCGCTGGAACTACTGGGCGTTAAATCGCCGGAATTCGTTATCTTCGCGTTTGTCTCTTTGCCATCGGGTTCTCTGTCTACACGAGCAGGAAGATACATCTCAGCAGACGAGCTAATGGAGAAGATTGAGGAACAGGCGTATACGGAAGTGGATAAGAGAAGGAGCGATTTAGATGAAAGCAAGAAGCGTGAAATCGCACGCAAAGTGGGGATCGGCGCATTGCGGTACGACATGGTGAAGGTATCGCCGGATAAACATATCGTGTTCGATTTTGACGATGCGCTGGACATAGAGAAGAAAGGTGCGCCGTTCATTCAATATTCGCATGCACGCGCGTACAGTATACTACGAGCTGCGGAGGAGAAGGGCTACGCAGTGAGTGAGGATTACAATGCCGCGCTGCTGAAAGAGCCGAGCGAAATAGAATTGATAAGGAAGTTATCCAAGCTCGGCAATATCATAGAGGAAGCGTCCGCAAATTTAAAGGTGCATCAGGTTGCTAAATCTGCACGAGAGCTTGCCGAAACTTTCAATTTGTTTTATAAAGATTGCCCGGTGTTAACTGCAGAGGCCGAGCTAAGAAAATCGCGGCTGGCTCTTGTAGACTGTGCACTAATTGGTTTACGTGATGTTTTAGATGTATTGGGCATAGAAGCACCGGATGAGATGTAAAAACACTTTTTCTTTTCATAAAAGAAAACTAACTAAACCCTTACA
>JAENXH010000159.1 GCA_016649585.1 Methanosarcinales archaeon | reverse complement strand
TCATCCACCTGGACTTCGGTAAGCCCAACATTCTTTATCAAAAACTCCGTCACTTCCCTTGCGTGTCTTGCTAAGTCCTCTACGACGTCTGATACCGTGTCGCGATGGATCTCCATTATGCGTTCAATAGCTCTTATTCCGTTTCTCTCTACCAGCAATTTGCATATAAGGATAATCTGTTCTCCTTTGAGGTGTCTGTTGTAGAACACTGTGCCTTTGGTCTCAGGAAATCGTATACCGCATAATATTCTTGCTGATACTGAACACAATAAAGAAGAATGTCACCTTTGTAGGGACTGGAATTTGTGGACGCGATTGCACTCTCAGCAGAGTTTATTGCCCTAAATGTGGTGAACGATAGAGATATAAATCATCTCGAACCCGAAACCATCAGCGGCGGTGAAGCAGCTTTATAGCGGGCTATAAATATAGCAGCTCTATTGCTCATTTCTTATTTGTTTCAGCTTCAACTTCAGCTTTTTCTTTAAAAACGCCGCAGCCAATATATTTCTGCTCATACCAGATCGTCATATTCATTTTAGGGCACAGATACCGCTCATTCTCAACCTTACTGCTCTATTTACTTCCATACCCAATTTCAAGCAATCTTTAGCTTTTTGGGGTCGGGGGTGTTGATAAGTCAAACCTTTAAAAAGGTTTAATCCAAATCATCTGAGTTTCTTTGATCCAACTTTCGTTGTGAAAGAAAGTTTGATGTATGGCCCATTATAAAGAAAGAACATGGGCTAAAACTGTTTTTTAAAGAGTTTTAAATAGGAGTTCGTCATATGATTGTATGATGAACTATGGAGTTCAGGCAGGTATTACAGATACTCGGGTCAAATTTTGGTAAACAAGGGTTCAAAGCCAGGGATGCCCCCCTTCTGTGATAAGGCGTTTCATCACAGAATTATAAAATTTCAAGGAGGATCAAACGATGCTCTCAAAGGTCAGTACAAAATCAATCTCGAACGAGCTTAGGCAATTATATTTGATGGGATTTTTGAAGCGTAAAAGAATTAAGAGGGAATGCGAGACTAAAAGCGGAAAAACTTGCTTCATGGGATACGAGTATCTTTATTCCATATCACGCCATGGATGGGAATATTTAGATTTTTTAAAAAACCCTGAAAGACATGATAATGAATCTTTTGTGAGTTCAGCAGACTGTATATTTTTATATATCATGACCGAAAATTATCCGGAGGATGCATGGTGGCTGGCATGGGACGTATATAAAACGCTTGCGGGAAATCCCGGAAGAAGAATCGTTGCGATTCTCGACAATTTTAGGTCACACCGTGCGAAGGATACGGTTGAGTGTGCAGCTGAATGTGGCATAGATCTGGTCTATCTCCCACCTTATTCGCCAGATTTGAATCCCCTTGAGTTCATTTGGAAGAGTATCAAACGCGTTATTTCTCAGACATTCATCGTTGACCTCACCCACTTGAAGTGGGTGATCCGAAGCGTGCCTCGTAGCTTAATCAGCCAGAGGGTTTAAATCCCTCCTACGCTGTTTACCCGTATCGGTGCAGAAGCCAATAGTGGCAGGGTGTCCCTCGTGAGGGGGAATCTGAAGAGCCTGAGGCGGTCTTCAGCCTGAAGCAAAAGCAAACCAGAGGTGGGATATGCTAACAACGACCCTCCTTTGGATAGGGGAAGTTCGACGCCTCTATGGGGGCGGATATACCGTACACAAACGCGGCCCCAAAAACGGGAGATTACCATAGGGGGTTAGCAGGTCTGTTTAGGGTCGGGATGAAGACGAAAGGGTGGTTAGGTGACCGGGGGAGATCTCGTATCGTCCTCAACCGTGTCCTGGGATATGGCGGGGGCTCTGAGGTAAGGATGGTATAACCTGGACGGGAAAGCCGGAATGAAGCGATGCGAGAAGTCGGACGGATTCATAGTAGCGATGAAGTCGGTGCCAGTGAATGGCTGGTAACAGTTAGGAGGATAAAACACCGACTATGCGAAGGAATCCTGCTTTGGCGAAATCGGACGGTCAATGGGCGAGATAGTTGCTCAAATCAAGTAGGTATTGGCAGAAGTAGGTTCAGGAGAAAGACGCCGTGCTGATTACCGAAATGGATGGATTGAGCAATGAAGTAGCCTGTTGAGGTGGTTGGTTGGTGAGAAATGAGCAAAAAGAAGAAATTTCATTCCTTGATTGATAAGGTATGGAATTGGAGGAATCTCAACGAAGCATGGGCTAAAGTGAAGAGTAATAAAGGAGCAGGCGGAATAGACGAGGTGTCTATCGCAGAGTTTGAGAGGAATCGGGAACAGAACCTCAATGAGATTCAGAGACTACTGAGGCAGGATAGGTACAAGCCAAATCCAGTGAAAAGGGTGTATATACCAAAGCCAGATGGCAAGCAGAGACCGTTGGGTATTCCTACGATCAGGGATAGAGTGGTGCAACAGGCCCTGAAGAATGTCATCGAGCCGATATTTGAAGCCGAGTTTTCGGACTCAAGCTTTGGATACCGACCCGGAAAGAATGCGAAACAAGCGATAGAGCGAATAGAAGAGGTTAGAGACGAAGGGCATGAATGGGTGGTAGATGCAGACATAAAAGCCTTCTTTGATACGGTGAATCATGAAAAGCTCATTGATGAGGTGGCAGAACGAATAAGTGACGGCAGAGTCTTGAGATTGATAAGGTCTTTTCTTGAGGCGGATATAATGGAACAGGGACAGGGATTGGCAAGGAATGTCATCGGCACGCCGCAGGGCGGTGTCATATCACCTCTTTTAGCCAATATATGTCTGCATTATTTCGATGAAAGAATGGCTGAACTTGGCTATGAGGTGGTTAGATATGCAGATGACTTCATAGTGCTTTGCGGGAGCGAAGAAGAGGCAAGAGGGGCGCTTTCTCAAGTAAAGAGGGTTTTAAGAGAACTGGAACTTACACTGCATTCAGAGAAGACGAGTTTAAAGAACATCCGAGAAGGTGTGGACTTTCTCGGATTTACCGTTTACATAGGACACAAAGTGCCGAGAAAAGAGGCAGTCAGGAAATACAAGGATGCAGTCAGGCGTGTTACCCGAAGAAACCTGCCGATCAATCTTGAAATGGTGATTCAGAGACTTAATCCGATTGTTATCGGATGGGGTAACTATTACAGGATCGCAAGTGTCAAATCGCTATATAAGAGCCTCGATGGATGGACAAGAATGAGGCTGCGTGCATTTAAAGAGAAGAAGAAGAGTTACAATAGTAATCGGCGCATAACAAACGTATTCCTCAGTAATCTGGGCTTGAAATCGTTATCCTCGCTCCTGAACCCTTAGGGGTAATCTCACTCCCTGCAATGGGGCAACGCCAAAGGAGAGCCGTATACGGGAAATCCGTACGTGCGGTTCGATGAGGGGACGGTGGTCGAAAGACCTCCTCCTACTCTAC
>JAENXH010000158.1 GCA_016649585.1 Methanosarcinales archaeon | reverse complement strand
CCAAAAGGAACGAAATTATAGATGAAATAAGAATAAACGCTAATTTTATCGCCATAATCTATAATTCGTTCGATCTCATCAAAATTACGAGTGGATGCAATGATATTCAGGTGCAAATAAAGTTTTTCCGCGATGCAATTCTCTATCCCCTCAGTCACGGCATCGTAAGCACCCTCAACACCCCGGATAGAGTCGTGCACCTCGGGATCCATCCCGTCCAAACCGATTACCACACCGACATTATATTTTCTCAGTAATTTCGCAACTTCTTTCGTTATCAGCGTCCCATTTGTCGCTACGAATACAGTGAATCCCCTCGATTTTGCGTATGCAATCAACTCAAAAAGGTCTTCACGTAACAATGGCTCGCCGCCCGTGAATACGAAAGTTCTGATGTCTAACGGGACTATATGATCTATCAACGCCTTTCCCTCTTCTGTTGAGAGTTCATCATCAGAGGATGCCTCTCCACCGAACGCATGACAATGGATGCATTTCAAGTTACACCTGCCCGTCATCTCCCAGACCACATGCGGATTCACGCCGAAGCAGCAAATCTGGTGTGCGCCAGCGCCTGCATGGAGAAGGTTTTGTAACTGAACCGCCCAGCGAAGAAAAGCACTTCTTTTCCAGCAGGTGATCCAGGCATATAACATAATCGTGACTGCTTGTTTCACTAGCAAATGTGGAGGATTATAGAATGCTTTTACCTTTTTGCGTTCATTCTTTCTCATTGGTTCTTCTACATACCTCTCAAGGGGAAGATTTATACATGTATGGCTGGGAGATCAGAACAGAGAATATCCCGATAAAACCATTTCTGGCTATGCTATATAATACAAATTCTACATAATTCTACCTTCTAAGTTTTTCCATTCCACCTTATCCAAGAAATCGTGATATCATTCAGAATCCTATGAGAACAAATATTCCTGTAAGTGCCACGAGTATAAAGAGCATTCCTATGAATCCATTCTTGCATATAACGTCCAGAGCTTCCCTGTTCTTCCATTCTCCCTTAATCATCGGGATTACACTCCTGAGCAGGAAGAAGATTGGTAACAGGAGCAATAAAAGCACCGGCTCTCGAACGATAAACACAATGGGAACAAAGAGAATTATGGCGCATATAGTCAATAGGATGTAAACCGGCGCCATTTTCTCCCTGCCAAAGATAACCACGAGATTTCTTCTATTTACGGACAAATCAGCTTCATAATCCGGGAACTCACGAATTATCTTCAGTGCAGGCACATCCACAGTCCATGGTAGTGCAACGATAAGGGGAAGCCAGCTAAATCCCCTTGCTGGACATAATAACCTGCGAATATAGGGACGGTAAACCCGATAGCCATAAATATCTCGCCAAACCCGCGATAAGATGCTTTTATCGGCGGTGCAGTATATAATAGACCGCCAAGAATTCCGAGTGAAACGAAGGGCATTGTTAATATCCCTGTATTAAGGTGGAACTGTAATAGCATCCCAAGCGGAACTGCAGCGATAAAGAAGAGTATAGATGCAATTAGAACTGGCATTCTTGGTAAAAGTCCCTCTGCCAGTACTCTCGTCCCCCCGGTTGTTGTGACGCCCACTTTATCGCCACCAACACGTTCTACATTTATCCTGTCAGTTTCATAGTCGAAATACTCGTTCGACATGAACGTCCCGTTCGTTATAAAATAGGTTATAATAATCGAAACAGCGAACACAGGCCAATTCATTGTTCCTGCTTCAGACCATGCAATAGCAGTCCCGAGTAAGAACGGGAAGAGTATAGTCGGATGCTTGTGCAGTTCCTGAATCCTTATCCAGGCAATTAATTTGTTAGCCATATCTTGCTGTGGTTTGCGCAATCATAAAAATACCGCATTTTAGGTTCATATTTGATGATGAATATAAATGTCACGGAAAAGTCAAAACGCGAATATTTAAGAATTACTTTTTTCTGTGCTGCACAACACATTTCGCAGCGAATGTCCCTGCACCAACACCGTTGTCTATATTTACCACTGCCAAGCCAGGAGCGCAGCTCTGGAGCATAGAAAGAAGCGCGGCGATGCCCTTTCCGCCAAGACCATATCCCACTGATGTGGGAACGCCGATCACCGGCACGTCCACAAGACCTGCCACTACGGATGGCAATGCTCCTTCCATACCTGCAACCACGACTATTGCCGCTACGTCCTCCTTTACCAGCTCTTCAAGAGGCGCTGCCAGCCGGTGTATGCCCGCGATACCCACGTCGTACGCTTTTATCACCTCACAACCGCAGACTTCGGCAACAACGCGCGCTTCCTCGGCAACCGGTATGTCCGCAGTGCCCGCAGCGATTATGCCGATTTTTCCTCGTTTCTCAAACGTATATCCTCGCCGCTTTACGAGTATCGTCCTTGCAACCTTGTTATAATCAACCTCAAACTCCTCGAGGTCTTTTACACGCTTTTTTAGCTCATCGGCATCTTCTTTCCGCGCTCTGCTTATTAACGCAAAATCTTTGGCGGTTGAGTGCGCCACCGCTATATCCGCTACTTCGCGGCTGCTTTTTCCCTCGGCGAAGATAATCTCTGGTATGCCTGTCCTATGCGATCTGCTCAGGTCTATCCGTGCAAAATCTTTTATCTTCTTTATACGTTCCGACTTCAGTTTCTTACTCGCTTCTTCGACACTCAGTTCTCCGTGAGCGACTTTTTTTAGTATCTCTTCCATAACACTTTTTCTTTTTTACAAAAAAGAAAACCTGTGCTAAAAGAAAAAAATAATCTTGAGGGAGCATTAATTCATCAATTAAGCGATAGTGATGAAAATAGAAGAACTCGGCGAGCGAGGATTAATAGAACGAATAATTAAAAAGTTCCGGGTGGACAAAGAGCTCGTAACCGTGGGCGCTGGCGATGATGACTGCGCCGTTATCGATATAGAGAAAGGAAAAGGAGCCTACCGGTATCTCGTCGTGACTACAGACTCGTTACAGCAATCGACGCACTTCCCGCCGGGTATAACGCCTTTTCAAATGGGCTGGAGCGCCGTTACCGTTAATCTGAGTGATATCGCAGCAATGGGTGCACACCCTTTTGCGTTCACTATCGCGATGGGCATTCCTGCGCAGACCGAGACGTCATTTGTGGACGAACTCACGGCAGGAATAGAAGAATGCGCCTCCACATATAATACCGCCGTCGTTGGCGGAGACATAACGAGGAGCAACGAGATCATCTTAACTGGGACGTGTCTCGGATTTGCAAACAATCCCGTAATGAGAGCAGGAGCAAAAGTGGGCGACTTACTATGCGTGACCGGTTCGCTTGGGAACGCTGCGCTCGCAGTAAAGATAATAAACGACGAGCTGAAAGTGCCAAAGCGCATTGAAGAGATGGCGAAAAAGGCGCTGTTTCAGCCACAGCCGCGAGTCAACG
>JAENXH010000157.1 GCA_016649585.1 Methanosarcinales archaeon | reverse complement strand
ATAGACTCATCATTCTTACCGTGCATGTAATTTCAATAAGTGGTAATTGATATAGTTATTTCGTGACGCCCCCTAAGTGTTACATTGCTTCTGATATGCTCGCCATTGAGAAATATCTCACAGACAGGATCCTCAACCTCGAATACAACCGTACCGTTCGGATACATCCTTTCCTGTACTTCGGTGCCCACGACCTCGAATCTGAGCTTATCACCAGAATGGATATCTGTGAAAAACTCGTAGTTCTCCGCCTCAAAAACATCATACTCGACCCAGTCGCCTTCTTTGACGCCTAACTCATACATCGGATAGCCCATGCATACCATAGCCATCGATGAAACGATCAAAACCGTAAATATGGCAGACAGAACTGCTTTCACATATTGTCTCATTTATATTCCTCCTGCTCATTGTTTAGCCTTTTTCATGCTAGCACCTGTACCCACGAAGATGAGAGCCAGAGCACCAATTCCAGAGATCTGTTCTACTGGCAACTGCTCGGTTACATAACCCACCGCACCGCCAACAAACAGACCAATTCCAAGTATCAACAACAAATTGCCGATTATTCTTTTATCCATTTTATGTTCACCACCACATCACTTGTTGCTTAATTGCCAGATTCCAACACAGGATAGTATGCCAATCGCTATAACTGCAGAAACCCGGGGATCAATCATTGCTGAAAATAATCTTGTGCTTGCTCTAAGAATGAGAGAGCAGACGACTTAGCGTTTGAATTAGGCATTTTGTTAATCGAAGAGAATATGATGCCCCACGGATCATTAGTGAAGATTTGCGTTTGTTCTCCTCTGCGGCCACTTGTTTCGCGCGTTGGCCAGAAAGTAAATGGTACCAGCCTTCCTTGAATTCTTAGAATATCGCCCCTCCTTGGAGCAGGGAGTGGAGGCATTTACATCTCCCTCCTTGGTAGTGAATTATGTCGTATCACTGCGCTTAACTTCATTATATCTGCAATACTTTGCATATCTCCCCATTTTGCGAGGTATACGAACCTCGTGTATACCTCCCTCTGAGAGAAAACAATTTCTCTCCAAAACATCCACCAATCATCCTTTCACCCACTTCTTATCCATTACTGAACGTATTTACGTAGTGGCCAGCTACTTAAAAACCCTCACTATTCTTTAGCTCGATCCTCAAGCCGCTCGAACAGGAGGTCAACGATCCGTTCGGTAACGTCAATACCGCACGCACGGTTTATGCCTTTCCCTGACGGTGTTGCATTAACCTCGAGCAAATGTAAACCTTCTTTGCCTTCTATCAGGTCAACACCCGCGAAATCCGCGCCGACTGCTTTTGCAGCACGTATTGCAAGTTCTTGCATCGCTTCAGTTACTTCACAGGAAACGGGCGTGCCGCCCTGACTCAAATTGCTAATGAATGAGCCGCCGACCGAGACCCTGTAAATCGCACCGATTGCCTCTTCACCAACCACAAAAACACGGATGTCTCGTCCCGGGTTAGGCACGAACTCCTGTAAATAAAGCACGCCCCCTTCTTTCAGTAACGCTGTGAGTTTTGACTTTAAATCGGGCTGCGAATTTTCAAGTTTGAATATTCCTTCTCCTTGACTGCCAAAAATCGGCTTTACTACCGCACTCTCGAAGGTTTCGACTGCGCTCAACGCAACGTCTAACTCAGGAGTGATCATTGTGCGAGGGATAGGGAGTTGCGCGCGTTTGAAGAGGTAAAAGGAGAAGAATTTGTTTGCTGCGTTCTGGATCGCCTCGGAGGAGTTCATAACGGGCATGTAAGTTTCAAATTGTCGAAGCAGGTCGAACTTGAAAGAAATCTGTTCCAGGGAGAGGCTGATGCCAACGTCTCTGACAATAATAGCGTCTAACTCCACATCAGTCAAATCAACATTAAAGATAGAGAAATCAGAATTGGAAACGGAAGCACTTAGTGTTGCGAGGTTTAGCGGCACGGCTTTCGCGCCTCGTTTCTCTATGTTCTTTAAAACTGCTTGGGCTGTCCAGTCCTCAGGATCGGTGAGGACAACACCGATTTTCGCCGATTTTTTGTTTGTCATTCGCTCCTCCAAGACTCTGCTTCTCGTACTAAATACTTAAGGACAACAAACAATCAAAGGCACTGTTGCCTTATCTTGTTGCGCCGATTTTCTCTCCTTCAGATGCGCCTCATGGTCGCCACAGATAACCAGCATTCCGTTCCGTTCGCCAACAGCCCTTGCGATTTCTCTCATATTCTCGTTTGTTACCTTTGCCGCTACACGTAAATCCCAACCTCTATGTGCAAACCGGTCAATGGCACGGAGATGAGAAAACACGAACCTTACCTCATACTTTTTTAACACTGAAATGGTATGTGTCTTTACTAACGCGTCATATTCAACTATGTCTTCCCGATCATCAACTGCGAATACATAGCTTACTCTTCCTACAAGCGGCTTTGTACCATTCGTTTCGAGTACCGCGGCTGTTGACTTTCCCGCTTCATCAAGTATCTCCAAAATGGAGTTTATCTTCGATTTGCCCACGTCTTCACTCGTGCGAATCTTGTGTGATTCGGGTCGTAACCCGGTGAGAATAGAAGCAATCGCGGGTGTTGTGTGGTTGCTTACCGTATCGCACTCGAACAAAAGCCCCTCGTTGCGTTCGACAAGCTCGTGAAGAACCTCTAATTCCACTGCGAAATCTAAATAAACCTGAAAATCGAGACTGTCTATCACCACCAATACCACCACCTGTGGATTACGAGCATACATGACTTTAAGTATCTGCTCTACCGGGTGAACGCGTGAAGTCAGGGGAATACCGAAAAACTCCGCCAACGTGGGCGCTATTTGTAATAGTGAATGCATAAAAGACATTCGGCGCTCATTGACTATAAATTTTTTCGAGCTGAAACATAACCGAAAAACTTTTAAGCACTAAAGTCACATTTTACCCATATTAACGAATAGTCCGTGATGGTTTAGGTAAAAAGCGGGAGTGCTAAGAAAAGGGAGGCGGATAAGAAGGGTTTATTCCACGCTGCAGAGCATTCTGAGTTTATACACAGTAAAGAACAGCCGCTTAGCTTTGCCGAAAAGAAGGTGAGCCAATAAAAAAATTGGGAGGTGAAAACTATGAAAATAGCCACAAAGAAAGGTAAAGTAATACTTGGCATTGCACTGGCAGCGATTATATTCGCTTCGGTATTCGCAGCGATGGTGCCGACTTCCGCAAGAGATAGCGCAGGTGCAATAGAAAGAGGTGATGTCGTTTACTGTGGCGAGAGAGGTCTTGACGTTTCCGCTATCATAGCGAGTGGTGGTACGTTCTATGGTATGGCTAATACTACAGCGGATGGTGGCTTAATAACAGTTGCTGACAATACAAATTTTGCCGTGCCAACTATGGCTAAAGTAGGACCTTACAATATCACGAGTAGAGAAGGG
>JAENXH010000156.1 GCA_016649585.1 Methanosarcinales archaeon | reverse complement strand
GTTACCATCTTTATCTTCCGCGTATATGTGCAATTTTCCACGGTATGTTCCCTCGGGTGCATTGTATGGTGCAACGACACGTAGTTCAATGTTTTTACTGCTCTTTCCCGTAACGTCCTTCTTATGAGAATCGATAATTTCGATACTGATCCCACCGCCAGGGGACTCCGAGACGCTGCTGCTCACCTGCATAGTCTCGTCGCCTTCATTTCTTACTCGCACATCAATATCCCGCTCGTATTTCGAAACGGTTCCCTTTGGTTTATCGAACGTAATATCCAGCTCTTCATCGTAAAGCCTACCAAGCTTTGCCGGCATTAATATGTATGCTTTGATGTATACTGAGTTTGGACTTATTGTCGTATGGCTTGTGATGGTTGACAAGAAGAAGGTCCATGAATAATCGTTATGATCTGGATATCCAGGGGTAAGCTGAAAGGTGACAGTAACAGGTGAGCCTTTTTTGACGGCATCATCGGTTAAAGTTGCCGTAAGCCAACTATTTCCGCTTATTCTTGACCTTATGTCGACGGTTTTATATCCATATACCTCGCTGATCGTAACCGTTTCTGTGGGGTTATAGGTTCGAGGAACCCGTCCAAAATCGATTGAGACTGGAGATACTTCAATCTTTGCATGGTAGGTTATCGTTACCGTGACGGTGACAGGCTTCCCTCCTATATCTATTGTAAATGTGTACGTCTCATCTTCGCCAGATGGTGATGGCAACGCCACAATGGTAAATTGAACGGTGGTGGTTAAGTTAGCACCGCAGGTAAAAGAAGAAGGACCTGTGAGGGTTATATGGGGCGGAGGAGTAGGAGAAATACCCATATTGCCACTAACTGTTGAATTTTCGTTATTAGTAATGGTAAAAGATACTGATGCCGTATTATCTGCGGACTGACCGAATGTGAGGCTTACATCTCTATGAGAAGGACTCACTTCTATATCCGATGCTCCCGCAGTCCCCATACTGTTCAAAAGAGCAAAGAGTATAACAGTCCCTATTGCAAGCTTAACCAATAAGTTCTTCGCCCAATCCGGTATCATCCAAATCACCATCCCATCGTTCAAAATCTTTCCACAGTATAATGGTAAGGACGGAAAGGATAAGAAGATAAACAGCAACGACCTTGAGCGTCTCAAACATCAAACTCTGATACACAATCTCTATCTCAGATTCAATCCCTTTTAGATTTCCCAGCTCTACATCCTGATGTTTCTCATATAGTCTCTGCGCTTGCTCAAACGAATCCTTCGCTTTTATTATCTCTATGAAAGCAGCGCCAAAGAACCCAGAGGGAGGACTTCTTGCACTAGCAAGGTGTGACCTTGATGCAGTTATATAATCCGATGCCCGTTCCATATCCCTCTTGTATACCCATTCGTCTCTCCGTGACTCGAACTCCATCCTGCTTGCATCGCTTATCGTATAGACGCCGCCCTTTTTATATGATGTCGAGCTTGTCTTCTCATATTCGATCTTCACCCTTGTCTCTTGCTCGTTCCTTGAAAGCATCTCAAAGAATTCTCCTTCGCCCCGGTAAAATCGCTCAAGTGCAAGCTCTGCGAGCATTGGTAGCCCATTTTCTTTTGCTGTGTCGTACTGGTTGAGCATCGTAATGGACGAATTTATTCGCTCTGCGATTGCTATCGCTTCTATGTGGTCCGAAGTGACTGAACTTTTGCTCAAATCCGCGAGCATTTCGAAATCATCAATAATTCCGAGGAGAATATCCACCCACTCCTTTGTAACCAGAGTTACCTCCCGGCCTTGCATACCCTGAAGCACCGCCTGGGTCTTTGTCTTTGCCAGATATAGTTCATCATAGTCCGCAAAGAGATCGGGCTTTTCTACTATATCCGCAGATAGTAGCTCTTCAAGCAGCTCTCTCTTCAGCTCGTCTGAGCCGGCTGCAGGCGGGGGAAAAAACAGGATGTTAACTACGATTACCGTAAGTAGTATTGTCATCACGGTAACTAAATTTCGCTTCTTCATCAAGACATATAAAGCGCAGTAAGCTATAATTTTTTTAAAGGACTGATATGACCCACCTATTTATCGGAATAGGAGATGCAGGGGAGGCAATTCTCGATGCTTTATTAGGTTATAAAGCGGTAAGAAGAGCCAAGCCAATTGTGCTCAAGACCAAGCCAGAGAGCGATAAAGAAGATAAAATAGAAGGAACTCTGAAGAACATAAAGGACGTTGATGTCGCTTTTTTATTCTCAGGTCTTGGTGATAGCGATCTAACGCCCCGTATAGCAGAAATACTCACCGGGGTAAACATAAAGATATTTCTTGTTGGCATTGTGCCTGCGAATAGACGGGAAAAAAGAGAGAAGCTAATAACTGCATATCACTCGCTGGAGCAGCTAAAAGAGCACGTAAACACGTTTCTAATCGTGGATAACGAGAGGATAGCGCACCTTCCTAATTTCGAGGACTACTATCCAAGCTATAACAGGTATATCGCATCCTGCATCGCGGATATCCTTGCAGGGACATCAGCACCTGGTGCAATCTCCGATTCAGAAAGGCATTCGTCCATGCAAATGAATGAGGTTGTAAAGATGTTATCGTTCGAGGATGAGCCAGGATATGTGGCATTGTCAAGGGCTTCGGAGCTTACCAAGGGTTTAGGGGGTTATATCCTCCCTTTTCTGAGACACAAACCTCTTGACCTCAGAACACTTCTTCGTGTCTCCCTGGAGAAGTTCAGCGTTTCTGATGCACCGTCGGGCTGTGAGAAGAGCGTATCATTTCTTCAAGTTCCCGAATATTATATCAGGAGCAGGAGTGTGGATAGGGAGCAGGTCGAGGAAGTCATACGCGCGCACTCAAAAGAGAGCCATCTGGCGGTATACACCACAAAGCGGAACATAGCAGCGATAACCAATTTGTTCACTTTTAAGTTTGACCAGTTGGAGCGATTACGTGAGATAAGGAGGCTTGCGCATGAGGGGGTATAGGATACTTATTCCACTTGTGTTTTTAGCATTAATCGCTCTCGGAATCTTCTTGCTCTTTAATACCGGGTCTGACCTTGCAATAACCATTATACTCTTGTTCATCCCGGCAATGGTAGTTGTCTCGTTCTTGGTGCGATACCTCGTTACAGTAAAGAAGAGGAGCGTAAGAGAGAGGGTGATGGAGCGTGACGTCATGCAAATTGCCGATCGATATATAGAAGAGATGCGCATTTTGTACGATTTCGAGAATAAATACGAGGTAAGCACAAAAGAATTCAGGGAGGAGTTGAGCAAGGTGAAGGAGGGTTTGCTTGAGCTGGGCTGCGAGGTAGATGGAAGGATAAGGATAGACAAAGCGAAGCTCAGGAAAGTAGTGTTTGCAGATGTTGAATGGGCGAGTAAGCTATTCGAGGGCATAAAAGACCGGCACGAGGTCGTGCTTTATTCACGGATGATAGATAAATGCAGGGATTACGTGGTGAGTCTAAAAGAGCTTGAAAGTTCAGGA
>JAENXH010000155.1 GCA_016649585.1 Methanosarcinales archaeon | reverse complement strand
CACCTTGGAGCAGTAGGAGAGTAATAAATAAATGGCTTGGGTAAAAACAGCGGGAACAGCCGGAACAGCGGGATATAAAAGATCCGTAGCAGGCGAAGCAGCAATGTCACCTTCGCAAGCGGAATCCCGTGGGTATCATTGGGAACCGCAAAAAAAGAGTTTCAGAGTTTCAGGCCGCGGGAAAGAAGAGCCAACCGAAAGGGAATATGCGGAGATTCTCGAACGAAAAGTAAGAAGGGGACACTATAAAGATTTAACGCTTAGGGGAAGGATAAGTATTGAAGCAAAACAGGCGCGTTTACAATTTAAAACCGAACGGATTGAAACCAAGTATGGTAAGTATATCGTAGGCGGTGTTTTCGGCGGTTCCATAATAACCCCTGTCTTAACAGAATGGGCCGATCACCTGAAAGACGGTGTTTTTACGGGCACAAAATCAGAATACGGCCTATTTCAAACGGATATACAGCGGGCAGAGAGCGCTGTCGAATACCAGTATGGACGCTATACGTCCGAAGCGAGGGGTTTGGGAACGGAGTACGCCGCTATGAAGAAAGATATAGATGATTACAACCTTAAAATCCAAAACATCAACGAAGGAATCAGAAGTAAAAATGAAACGGCCAGATTAGAATACGAAATGGCTGGGAAACGATGGACCGACGCACAAAATATAAGCATGGCAGCGGCTATGGGATTACGTGGTGGTCCTACTCCGAAACCACTTGACATTAATGTATTCGCTCCCTATGGTGGCATAAAACCATTAACGTGGACCGGGTATAGTGAAGCAACACAAAAATTTGAAGCGCGCTGGAAACCGGTAATTAAACCTGGTGTGTGGGGTCCAGCACCTTATGATGTGTATCCAGAATTTGTAGGGTCGGAACAACAATTCCAAAAGTACAAAGACGAATATTCAAAACTAATCGAACAGCGTAAAGATATTTTTTGGGGCATCCCAAGTAAATATGAACGATTTGAAGAGCGGGGTGGGGAGGCTATTGCAGCAAGAACACCCACGTGGGAAGAAGCTACAAAACCGTTTAAACCCTTCGTTGATATTTCCCGTCAAGTTGTTGGTTATGAACGACGCTTCGGTATCCCAAGCATGACTATGGGGGCGGTATATCAAAGAGAGAAAATAGTATCGCCTTATGTAAAGGCCATTTATGAGGGCATCCGTGAAAAGCCAGTAAAAACAGCGGTTATAACCGCTGCGTACTTCGCATTGGGTAAAGTACTTCCTGCCGGTAAATATGCTTTTAAACCAGTAGCGAAAGTAGGCGTTAAGGCATTCCCACGCGCGGCGCCTTGGATAGGGAAGTGGACACCAAGAGCTGTAGCTGTTGGATTGGGCACCGCATACGGCGCTGATATTGGTAGGCGCGTGTATGCGGCCCCCCCCCAAATGAGAATTGAGGAATTCGGTAAGATAACTGGTACGGAACTTCTGCCAATGGGTCTTGGCACTGCTGCCGGTCTGAAAGCGATATCGTTTAAAATTCGGCCAGTCCCGAAACCTCGTATGCCCACCAAATTGAATATTGAGAAGATAATGGCTAAGATTTACAGAGACGCCAGGATAGCGCAGAGTAAGTACATACCACGCAAATACCGAGTACCAGTACGTAAGGCACGTGCTGTCAGAGATATTCCATATGTCCGTGGTGTAGAGGGTTACATGGCTAAGATTTACAGAGACGCCAGGATAGCGCAGAGTAAGTACATACCACGCAAATACCGAGTCCCTGTCCGTAGAAAACCCGAATCCGAACTGTCTAAAGCGATGCGCGATTTTGGTACTTTTATGAGGAGTAGAAGAGGAGGGGTCGTACTCGCTCCAAGTAAACCAAAAATTCCGAAGTTGAAAGAAAAACCTGTTTGGGAAGTTCCAGAATTAGTTCCACGCCGGGGTATTGGAGGAAGAGAGATATTAATGGGGAAGGAACCATATGTCCCCAAAGTTGAACCGTATAAGTACGAAGATATTACGAGGTTTGAAGGATTTGAAAAACCTGCACGAGGTCGCATAGAAATATCGGAAGGAAAGTCAAGACTCGAAATCGTCAAAGAAATATCCGAGACTACGGATATAGCCCGTATTAAAGCGTTAGAAGCGAAATTGGCTGGATCGAGACCAGTAAGCAGAAAAGGACAACAAGTAGAAGACTGGGGGGAAATATGGAAAACCCGTGAAGTCGAAACAGCAAAGAGAATTACGGCGGGGGAATTACAAGTTCAAGAGCTGGCTGGAGGAGAATTAGGACTTTTACAAATTACGAAAACGGTAAAAGTTCCCAAAATAAAAACAATCGAAGCTGCCAGAAAAGCAAGCACGATACCAGGAGCAGATACAGAAACAAATACAAAAACAGAGGGCTTTTGCTGTTCCAATATATGCACCAAAACAGATACAGATACAGAAAGAAATAGCTAAACAATCTCAAATTTATGGGCAACAGTATAAATTTGAATCGGTACAAGTAGCAGCGCAGAAATCATTAGCAGCAATGAAAGAAGAAGCGGCACAGAGAATCGGATATGTTGGAATCTTAGGATATAAAGTACCAAGTATCGAAGTTCCAAAAATGGTGGGAATAATGGAGTATGCACCAATAAGTATCGAAGTTCCAAAAATGGTGGGAATAATGGAGTATGCACCAGGGATTAAATATAAGGTTCCCGTTGTTTCCGCAGTTGTAATGGCACAACCACCAATAGTTCCTTTGTTTTTATACAAACCTCCAAAGAGAAGGAGGAAAGGGAGGAAGCGGAAATACAAGCGTGTGCCTTACGCTTGGATCGTTAAGAACCCTATCCCTACTATGCAACAGATGATGACCACTGATATGAACAAAGCAGCGCAAGGTATGAGAAAAGCGCAAGCAAGTAAACCAACGGCACGTAAAATGAAGGCAACGAGGAGGAAAAAGAAATGATGAAAAAGCTTGTTATGGCTTTAGTTGTTTTCTCCCTATTTGCGCTGATAGCGACGGCACCCACAATAGCGGATGCTAAACAAATAAATGTTATCGAGTCAAGCTCCAATATCGTTACGTTCGTCGTTGTAGATAAGGATTCTATCTCGAACACGTTTACAATTTCGATGGACAATGCAAATAAGGTCTCAAAAGTTGATGAAAAAACGCTCAGCAAAAAATGGGACAATGTTTATCCTGATATTGATTTGATCCGGGAAGAGGAGTACTCAGGCACTCTGATTAAAGAGACAATAATCGTAAATAATAACAACGTAAAGACTTCTTTTGATTTCACCGTTATTGAGAAAGGTGGGACTTATATCCGTCAAGTTGGAGATACAATAGAATTCGTAAAAAAGGAAGGCGGGTACGTCTTAGTAAAAGTACCCGTACCCTTTGCGATTGATGCTGATGGTGTGCGTTACGAATACCGATATAGGTTATTAGGGAACAACAAAATCAGATTATCTCCTGCTGGATCACTATCTGAAGTCGTATATCCCTTAAAGATCGATCCGTCCTATA
>JAENXH010000154.1 GCA_016649585.1 Methanosarcinales archaeon | reverse complement strand
TTTTACCACATCCCTTTCATCATCCCATTCTATCGTTCTCATCTGTATTTTTACAAAAGTTACATAGAAGAAAGAAGTAAAATATATGATTATGAATTGTGCTGGCTGCGGAGAAAAAGCGTGTGCTAAAGGCAAGGACTGCACGGATATTGCAGAAGAAGCCAAAGCGGCATACAAAGACAAAGGAGATGCTGAAGTTCTTAAGTCGCTGAAAGTTGCTACACGTATTGAATCACGGTATTACATGCAGAAAACCCGCATAGAGGAGGTAATACTCTACGCACAAGAGATGTATTACAAGAAGGTGGGCGTGGCATTCTGTATAGGGCTGGAAAACGAGGCGAAAGTGCTCTGCACTATTCTCTCGCACTATTTCGAGGTCTCTTCGGTCTGCTGCAAGGTCTGCGGGATTGACAAATCATATTTCGAGTTGGAACGTCTTCACAAGGATATAGCGGTGCATAAAGGAACGGTAGCAGGTGCAGGGATAGAACCAGAAGGAGAAGCGATGTGCAATCCAATCGGGCAGGCGCTCATCTTGAACAGAGAAAAGACAGACTTAAACATCATCCTGGGCTTGTGCATAGGGCACGACATCCTGTTTACCAAATACGCGGAGGCGCCGGTAACGACACTCGCGGTAAAAGATCGCGTTCTTGCTCATAACCCGCTTGGAGCGTTATATTCCGAGTATTATCTCAACAAGCTACGAAAAACTACACAGAAATAGAAAATATAGCTTTACCATCAAACTTTCTTTCACAAAGAAAGTTGGGTCAAAGAAACTTATATTTTCCGCGAAACGTTTTTTTAGGTAAGGTTTTTGCGAAGCAAAAAAGTTATAGCGCAGGTTCTTTCTTCGGAAAAGAAAGAAAGTGTATAAAAAACAAAAGAGAGGGATAAAAAAATCCCCTCCTAAAAACCTTTTTGAATTTTTTTTCCTTGTGTTGTGTTTTGGTTTTACTTCTTTATCCTCAGTACGAGGTAAGCTACAGCTAACAAGCCTGCAATGGCGAATACCGCTTCGAAGCCTGGTTCTTCAGGCGTTGGTGTTGGTTCTTCCGTTTCTACTGGCTCTTCCGTTTCTACTGGCGTTGGCACTGGTGTTGCGGTTGTCTCTGGCGTTGCTGTGGGTTCTGGTGTAGCTGTTGGTGTTGGAGCTGCTGCTCCAATCGTCACCGTTACAGTGTCCGTATGCCCATCGCCATCATCTGCCTCTAAGGTGTACGTACCTTCAACTGCATCACTGGTGTCAAGGGTCGCGGAGAACGTCCCTTCAACTGCAGTTGTCCATTCTACCTCTGTAAGAGCCAACAAGTCGGTTGGTCCCGCGAAGGTCGAGATGGTTATTGATGTCTCTGGCTCTCTGTTTGTTGTTCCTGTTATGTTCAACGGCTCTCCAATTCCCACATCACCGGCGGGGTTCAAGTCTACATATGGAGACTCAACCTTGAATGGAAGCGTCACCATCTTGTCGTCAGTACCTGCACCTTTAATCCTATCTTCGATTAACTCCAAGATTTGTGTCTGACTCTTACCATCTACAACGTCGAGAGCAGCTAACGTTAATGAGCCTGGATCCTCTCCTGTCTGATATTCGCCATCACGTCCTGGTGAAAGAACCACTGCAATCCAAATGCCGGTGTCTAAACCTTCGGACATGGTTTCGTCTTCGCTGAATTCATTATCGTCCACTGATGCGGAACCTTTATAAATTCCACCTGCAATATCTGCAACACGGTTAGATTTCCATCCCTTGGGTCCTATGAGAATATAATCGACATCATCCACACCGGTTGCTGTTCCTTCTAAGTCGTAGTCATCGCCTTCTGCAATGACACTCCGCGGCTGTGAAGCGTCGAGATCTGGACTAATTAGCCGTATCGTGGTTTTTCCGTCTGCATCTACACCAGTGTAGTCATTTGGAAAAGCTGCACCTAAAGCATCATTGTCATCTATATAAACCTCGATCGTGTACGACCCGGTTGTCATTCCGTCGGTCTTCCAATCCACACTGAATTCTTTGTCCTCATCCACTGACTTAGCGTCTTTCACTAACTGCTCATCTTTTATTATTACGTCAACCTTTTTACCAGCGCTGATAGCTCCTTTTATCTTTACTGTATCCCCTATTATCGCCTTCGTTGGCACATCAAATGTTACCGTTGCTGATACAACTTTTACATCTACGTCAGCGTCCTTCCCATCAAGCGTAACGGCATCAGGGGCCTCCCAACCATAGGGTTGTGGAACTCCGGTTGTTCCTGTGACCGCCCATACCATTAATGTATATGTCCTCTTATCTGCGTCTGTTGTACCGATTGCGATGTCTGCAATACCGTCAGTTCCCGTTTTTATCCATGCTGCTGTGTTGGTAAGACCACGAGGTTCAATTACATCGTCAGAAGCCTTTATCTGTGGCTCTTTAGTTGCTACAATATCATCAATCGCAAAGTAATACTCTGTTGATGGATCCCCGGTAACCTTCACTACAATGTCACTGCCTTTGCCTACCTCTTCATTCGTGACCTCGATTGCCAGTTCCGAAGTGCGAATATCGAATTCTACTTCTGACGATGAAACATCGACCTCATTACAGGTAGTATTGTCTGTTGATACCTTCACTTTCCATGTTCCCGTTGCCCAATCTTCGTCAGTGACAAAAACAGTATCAAATTCCTGTAAATCTGCAGTTTCAACGTGTGTCTCCGTGAGACCGTTTGGCTTGGTGAATTTTATTTTGATGTCAACGTCATCTCCGGTCCCAACCTCCTCCATAATACCGCCGAAGTTTGGAGAAGCTCGGACTTTTATCGTTGCTCCCTGTGGTACGCTTTTTCCGATGATTGAAGAGGTGCCAAAGAGCACGTCAATCCCGATTTCAGGCACAGCGACGATAAGATCCGCTACAGTGCCTTCCCTCCCCGTTAGATTGTAAAGTCCCGGTTTATATGTACTCATCACGATAAAATTTGTATTATCCGTGACTGTAATATCGTAGCCATCCGCATCAGTGTCAGCCATTCCGTAAAAAGTCGTGTCATCAGCGACAACGGTAAAATCAAGACCTTTCTCACCGGTGAAGACTTTATCTCCCAACTCTAGTTTGCCAGTAGCATCTCGTGCGGAAGTTGGCATCATCGCTCCAAAGATCGAAGCGATCATAATCGCTGCCAGTGCAATGCCTATTATCTTTTTTTTCATTTTTTTTCTTTTCACCTCCTAATTTTTTTCCAATAGATAGAAGGGGTATATAAAACTTCCGGTTAAGCGTGCCTGTCGGGAACCCAAAATCCCGATTTGGGATTTCTTGTCCCCTTCACTTTCGCCTTTACCTTCATCTCCCTTTTCCCCCTTCTTACATATTCTATCTCTACTCTTTACTTCCTATTTATATTTTTATGCTTTTCGGTTTTTTCGGCATTTTCTTCGCTCTTTTTAAGATATAATTCTTGCATTGCGCCATAAATTAGATTAAACTTCTCATTTACTCTGTTAACTACACTATTTAAATCAAATTTCTTAATTAAATGCTTCAAAACACTTGTATAATGTTCTCTTCTGTT
>JAENXH010000153.1 GCA_016649585.1 Methanosarcinales archaeon | reverse complement strand
CTTCATACAGGTCAAGGACATCGTACATGCATGCTCTGAATATAGCATCAATCGTCGAGATGCACCACATCCTTCTCAGCCACGGCTTTGTTTTGCTTTTTTTAAAATCAGCCGGATGCTCTCGCGATTTATTGTTTCAAACCCTTCCTTCTCCCTCATCTCTTCGGTGAGTAATGTGAGCGACCATCTCTTTCTGCCATCGGGCGATTTGGTGCACGCCTGCGCTATGATTTCTGCTTTGTGCCTTTCGGTGTATTTTTTGGGCTGTCCCGATCTTGGTTTCTCTGTCATGGCGCTTTGAAGTCCCTCTTCACGGTATCTCTTTTTGATGTTGGAAACGGTTGCCCTGCTGATCCCAAATGTATCTTTTATTTCCGTTTCCGTTCTTCCCCCGTTGACCAAAAGCAAAACATGGGCACGTGTCAGTTCTCTCGCACTTTTCCGCCCCTTTTTCACAAAAGCGCTGAGGTATTCTACCTCTTTCTCCGTAAGTTTTATCCTCTCCATAGAAGATAATTGGATTTACTGGTTTATATTGTTTGTCTAAAAATTAAGTTGACAAGACACTAGTAGGAGGTGATATTATGGCTAAGGTAACACGAGAAATGGTGGAGAATTCGGGGGTCAATGTTGACCAATTGGTAGAACTTCTGGTCAAGAATGCCGCAGCGGAGCTGACGACTTACTACTACTATACCCTCCTTCGGTTCAATCTAATTGGACTGGAGGGAGAGGGGATCAAGGAGATTGCGGAGACCGCACGCATTGAAGACCGGAACCACTTCGAAGCTATTGTGCCCCGCATCTACGAACTCGGTGGTAAACTGCCAGATGACATGAAGGTGTTCCACGACATGTCTGCATGTCCGCCAGCATCTCTTCCCGAAGATCCGACGGATGTTATGGCGATACTTAAGGTGCTTGTGGAAGCTGAGCGTTGCGCGGTTCGGGGCTATACCCACATCTGCAATCTGACGGCAGGCAAGGATCACCGTACCTATGACCTGGCTCAGGCGATTCTAAACGAAGAAATCGAGCATGAGTCCTGGTTCTCAGAGTTCCTGGGCGAAGGACCTTCTGGACATTTCCTGCGTAGAGGTGAGACCTCTCCTTTTGTGTCCAAGTTCCTGAAGTAGGTTTGAATCGGCGAAGGAAAGTCCCTGATTTTTTTGGGGCTTCCTTTTTTTCTTTTTTCTCTACCAGAATGTAATTGCATAAAACTTTAGAACGATGCGAACGTTTACCAGGAAAGAACTTGCCCAATACAACGGCAAAAATGGAACTCCAGCATTCATAGCCTATAACGGAAAGGTATACGATGTATCCAGTAGTTTTCTATGGCAGAATGGAAATCATCAAGTTCTTCATAACGCTGGCGTAGATTTGACCGACAGTCTTGAACGAGCCCCACATGGCGCGGATATGCTCGAACGGTTTCCCGTAGTTGGAACGCTGCAAAAAAATAAGTGATGTTTGCAGTTATGGCACACCATGCGTTCAACACACAAAGATACTTTGCACTTCGCACCTTCGCACGCAGACACACAAACCGTTAAGCAGATAAACGAGCACCACAAAAGAGAAAGAGATGGACATGATCACTATCCTACTGATCGCAATCGGCTTGGCAATGGACGCTCTGGCCGTATCTATCGCAAGCGGTTTATCAATAAAAGACCTGAGGATCAGTAACGCCGCAACGATTGCGCTATTCTTCGGCTCTTTTCAGGCGTTTATGCCAGTAATAGGATGGATCGCGGGACTCAGCGCAAGGGATTTGATTTCTGGTATTGACCATTGGATTGCCTTTGGGCTTCTGAGTTTGATCGGTTGTAAAATGATTCTTAGCTCAACCAGAATAGGGTCAAACGAGAAAGAAATTGACCCACCGAATATCTCTGTGTTGTTGGTATTAGCGATTGCAACAAGCATTGATGCTCTGGCCGTTGGACTGAGCTTGTCATTTTTGAAGATGGCTATTGTTACTCCTGCAATAATAATAGGAACTGTAACTTTTACGCTATCGTTTCTTGGCGTTTTTGTCGGTAACGTATCCGGGCACTTCTTCGAGAATAAAATAGAGATCATCGGCGGGCTCATTTTGATCGGTATCGGGGTAAAGATATTGATTGAACATACCGTTATGGTGTAAAGGACGTAACTTTCAGATGGGGTTTAGCGCTCGTATAAAAGAACGGGCAATGAGTGAAAATAAACCCCCCTTTGTTAGAACCAAAATTCAGAGGGAGCTCCTATCCCGAATAAAAAAGAGAGCAAGACCAATTAGTGGCTGCTCACGCCTTATTTACGGGGCCGTCTGACAAAGAACGAGGCGATCGCTATAGTATCAGTGTAGACCGCAAGGGGGATTCTTTTGGCCGTCTGTATAAGCTCAAAGTTCTCGACATGCCCCGTCAAGAACGGTGCGACAATTATCTCAAAATACTCTGCCAAATCTTTTATAAAGAACTCTTCGAATCCTAATTCACGCTCTAATTTGAAGAGGATGTTCGTTACTGTTTTGTACGTATCACCAGTGCAGGTATCGTCATCCACGAGGAGCAGCTTGCGGCCGTTCGACTTTTCTTTAGCGGTTCTGATTGCTTCCTCAAGCTCCGCAGCATCAACTGCTGGTAACCTGAGAAGCGTTGGATTCCGTCCTTTTATGACCGCTAAATAACGCGCTAAATACTCCGCAAATAACACGCCACCGGGCTCCAATCCGATTGAACATACCGGCTGGTCTTCCAAAAGCCCGTCTAACTGCTCACCTATCCGTTCTACAAATGCGCCCTGCGGGGTGTCTCCCAATACGCGCGATAATCGCGCTGCTTCACATCGCCGAGTTCTCTTCGTATCAAACGAAACGCGTCAAGATCTTGTCACTTAATGAAGTACAGAATGCCCTGCTTTTCGGCATGCGGTTCGCCGTATCTTATCCAGCGCTTCACGCTCTCAGGATGCACGCCCAATATCCAGGCTGCTTCTAAAACCGTCACCTCTTGTTCCATGATGCACCTGTATAACTGTAGACAACAACAGTTAAGTTGTTTTGATAAAAATAAGGAAGTATCATTCTTTTACATCCAGAACTCTTGGTTTCATGGTACAAATCAGCCAAAAGGAAAGTTTTATATGTATTTAATCCTAAATTTTGGTATTCCATTATTTGGAGGCTATAAATGACATCTGAAGTGGTGATAATGAATAAAGAGGCAATAGCTCTTGCAGCCGATAGTGCAGTCACAATGGAAATCGGAGAGGATAGAAAGATCAAAACATCTGCAAATAAGCTTTTTGCTCTTTCCAAATATCACCCAGTAGGTTTAATGGTTTATGGTGACGCTGTTTTTATGGGAGTCCCTTGGGAAACAATAATTAAAATTTACAGAAATAAATTGAGTAAAGAAAAATTTGACACGTTAGAAGGATATGCAGAAAATTTCATAGAATTTTTGGACAAAAATAATCCTTTGTTTCTCGATTCCGTACAAAAATGGTATGTGCAGGGATTTGTTTTCTTTATGTTTGAAGCAATTAAGGAGGATATTGAAGAAGAAGTGAAATCAAATATCCCTGAACAAGGAACAATTACAG
>JAENXH010000152.1 GCA_016649585.1 Methanosarcinales archaeon | reverse complement strand
TTATGGATGGTTATGCAGTAATGCCGATGAAGGAAGCGGCAAAAGTCGGAGATCTTTTTATCACTGTGACGGGAGATATCTCAGCGATAAGACGGGAACATTTTGAGGTGATGCCGGATGGAGCTATCATAGCAAATTCCGGGCATTTCAATGTAGAGATAAACATTCCGGACCTCGAAGACCTTGCAATTGAAACAAACGAAGTAAAGGAAGATGTGGTTGAGTATGTAATGCGGGATGGTAGAAGGTTATATTTACTCGCCGAAGGCAGACTTGTAAATCTGGCATGTGCATTCGGGCATCCGCCTGAGGTGATGGATATGAGCTTCGCAAACCAGGCGTTATGTGTGCGGTACATTGTAGAAAATCACGAGAAGCTGCGAAACGAGGTATATCCCGTGCCGAAGGAGATAGATGAGGAAGTAGCTAAATTGAAGTTGGAATCACTGAACGTAGGGATAGAAGAACTAACGGAGGAGCAAAAGAAATATCTCAGCTCCTGGGATTTTGGAACGTGATAGAAAAAATCACAAAAGAAAAAATAGGAAGGATAAGGCCATGGATAAGGAGGATCGAGTTCTTCGATTGCAGAAGAAGTTAGAGCATTGGATTGAGCATAATAAAGAACATGCGGAAAGTTTCAGGAAGGCCGCGAGAGAAGCTGAGGAGATTGGACTTGTGGATATTAGCAGGTGTTTGAACGATGCGGCAAAGGGTATGGATGATATATCAGCACTTTTAGAGAAGGCGATGAGGGAGATGTCTTGAAAGGCAACAGGTATAAAAAACTATTATATACCCATTTGAGTAAATTATAATTTAAAGTAGGCTATAGAATGGCAAATAATATTGCGATTGATGAGAATGGAAAAGTAGTTCATTCAAGCGAAATATATAATCTTCGAAATAAAGATCGAAGGTTGAATGCTCGAGATAAAGACTATTGTTGTCCCCATTGTGAGACTTCAATGACATACTCGCATTCAGGGCGGGAAGGATGTTTTAAACATCTTCCATCTACACAGTAATCGGTTAAAGAAAGTTGTCCATATTATTCTGGACTACTTGGTGGATGTTCAAAAGACACCGCTTTAGCTATTGAGGCAAAGAAAAATGAGGTTCAATTGTTCTTAGATCAAAATGGAATAACTGAATATAAATTGATAGCATATTATATTGAACCAAATCTAGTCAAATATATTGAGAAGCATCCCAATGAAGATTTCATCATGATTGGAAACATGATTACAACAAAGGAGCGAGAAACTTTAGATTATGGATCCCTTCGACTTCGAAAAAAAGCGTTGGCAAAATATCTCTCATCAAATGAAAAGCCAATTATCCAAACTTTCGTTGGAACTAATCCAGATAAAATCTTTTTGATGAAATATTTTAGAGATTTTTATAGCGATGTACTCTTGCGTCCCTATCTTCTTTCGATTTTAGATTTGAAACAAAAGAATTTTTCTAATTTAGGAAGGCTAATGCAAAAGAGTGATATAAAAGATACGAGAGATACATTTGGGTTGCACGATAACAGACGAATACATACTTGGTGATTACTGTTATTTGAATATCAGATATTTTGCAAATTTCATCATTTTCGGATTATTGTACCTCAATTTATTTAAAAATTATGTGCTTTCCGAGCATCAGCCCTGATGCCCCGTTTTTTCAAAAGGGGGTGGATGACTTTCACGTCCCGTACATCGTATAATAACCCATGAAATCGGCCAGTATCGGCATCAAATCAATACCCTTTATCCTGCACAACCCTCCTGAAGACACAGAAATTTCATCAAATTTATTTACATCATCGGTTCTAACCCCTTCTCCCTTTATGAGCAGTGGTACAGGGTCACTGCTGTGTCTTTTTATTGATACGGGCGTGCTATGATCGCCAGTAACTGCAATGTAAGCATCAGCATCTTTTAGCCGTGCTACAAGCTCTTTATCTATCTTCGCGATGATATTTTTCTTTCCCTCGTAGTTGCCATCATGTCCATTGTTATCAATATCCTTCACATGAACAAACACGAAATCATACTCTTCTAATGCATGTAACGCGGCTTCTGCCTTATTCTCTAAGTTCGTATCAGCCCTACCCGTCGCACCTTCAACCGGGATAATATCCATACCCAGGTATTTCGCCACGCCTTTGTAAAGTGAAGCTCCTGCTACGCAGGCCGCGCTAAAGCCAAATCGTTCTTTTATCGAAGTTATTTTCTCATAGCTGCCCGCACCACGTAGTAATATGATGTTCGCAGGCAGTTCTCCCTTCTGTCTCCTTTCCTCATTTACGGGATGATCATTAAGTAGCTCGTAACTTTTCTCGACAAACTTGTTCACGATGGTTGCGGTCTTTCGCTCAGCTTCACCGTCTTTAAGCGGCTTGCATTCTTGCACAAAGTCCCCCGCTTCATGTGTGTCTACATCCGACACGTATCGCGAGAGATGTTTGCCTCTCATGACCACGGCACATCTATGCTCGGTGGTATTTTCCATAGAGATCGTAACGCCGTCTATTTCAAGCCCGTTTAGTGCTTCTGCCAGTTCTTTACTCCCTTTTCTACCTGCTCTTCGATCTATGACACGCATGTTCTCATCCACGGTAGCGAAATTAGCTCTAAATGCAACGTCTCTCTTATGCAGGTCCATATCCGCACCAAGTGCTTCAAATACGCCTCTACCTGGATAATACGTGTAAGGATCATACCCGAAGAGTGAGAGATGAGCAGTATCGCTTCCGGGCACGATTCCCGGCGATATTACGTCCATCAACCCGTTTATTCCAGCTTCGCTGAGTTCATCCAAATTGGGCGTATAAGCCGCTTGCAACGGAGTCTTTCCATCCACAGATGGGCGGTCTCCCAGACCATCGCAAACCAATAATATCGCCTTATGTTTATCAGAGCCAGACTTTCCACTCATTAACTATTTGTTAACCAACTATAGATATATAAAGAGCGATGGATGAGTTGAATGACGAGCTTACCGCTGTTCTTCGCTGAAGCAGTGCGATTAATATACGTAAGTGAAAGTGAAAGAAAAAGAGGGTTTAACGGTGAATGAAGGTAGACCGGGAATCTAAATTTACGGGTGCACTTATAGGCACTGCTGTAGGAGATGCATTAGGCGCTCCTGTAGAAGGCTACAGTATGGAACAGGTGCGTTCGGTGTATCCCGAGGAAAAAGGATGGGAAATGGTTTATGGCCTGTATACGGACGATACGGAGATGATGATAGGCGTTGCAGAATCTTTAATAACGAATAAAGGGTTTAACGGTGCGGATATGGCACGTACGTTCGTCCAGAATTATGATGAGAAGCGAGGATACGGGCCGGGATCTAAAGAGGCTTTAAAAAGGATAAGAGACGGAGAGAGTTGGGAAGAGGCATCGAGAAAACTGTTTGGTGGAGAAGGCTCGTACGGAAATGGTGCGGCGATGCGAATTGCTCCCGTGGGGCTCTTTTATTATGATAATACAGACGCACTGAGAGAAGTAGCATATAAATCCAGCCATATCACGCATTCGCACGAACTTGGCAAAGAGGGTGCAGCTTTACAGGCTTTCGCCATCGCTTTAGCGGCTGTCTCTTATACACATCTCACG
>JAENXH010000151.1 GCA_016649585.1 Methanosarcinales archaeon | reverse complement strand
CTTTATCAAAGGCGTGCCTGCCTCTATAATAAGATGGTCGTTTCTCGGCAGCTCCTTCACCACTCGTTCCATCAGCTCCCACTTGGGAATGTCCAGAGCAACCTGCAGATACGGTGGGTCCCATAATTTTGTCACTTTCATGCCCAGTGAAGGATGCCTCGATCTGTCTTTCTCATATAATACTTTCTTAATATCCGGGAAACCTTCCATAGCCCTCTTTATTGCTAACTTCGCAGATCCGTAATTGTACCGATAGATTTTATTATAATCCTCCGCGTGAGGATGCATGAACACGCTTACGATAATCACATAATCCTCCGCCTTGTCTTCCGGTATAACGCCTTCCTCCACGGAATCGGCAACCGCTTTTGCTATTGCACTCTGCGCGGGTCCAAATATCTTCTCCGCATCCTTCATGTTTCGCACCGTAACCTTCGGCACAACTAACGTAGAAGGCTTAACCGGAAGATTTGGCCTTAACACCGCAAACAGCGGTGTGTGCCCCGCGGACATTTGACTTAAAGCGTTCGTGAATGCCATACCTACAGGCCCGTATTTATCCCCTATTATCAAATCAATGTGTGCAACTTCAGATCCTTCTCCTATTAATGCTTCACCCACATACATCGTAGTTAACTCTCCATTATTATCTGTGTTTAACCATATATAGATAGTAGTTGCTTTATATCTTATCCAATGCTTTCCTTACCTTAGGCAGCAGTTGATATTCAAGCTCTAACTGGTGAAAGCCGGGCCTTGCTCCCCCTTTCCTCGTTGCTCTACATATCCGGTGGTCACCGATTGGAAACCCGCGTGGTTTTTAAAAAATCCCATTCGGATCCATTTCTCTTACAGCATCAACTATCTCCCGTACTTTCTTCTCCTCGCCTTCCACTAAAGCACCAAAACACGTCTCTTTTACCCTGATGCCTGCGTCTGCCATGCTTGCATCTTCGCTTATCATAGCCAAAATCTTACTCTTCACCTGCCCCGGCGTTATCCCAGAATCCGGTGAGATTAAAATTACCCTCGTCTCGATCCCCATCTTTGTTCCCCTTTTATCCCCTTTTCATCTACTTTGAACTTGGCGAAGCGATTCTTCTTGCGTAAATATTTCATGGGCCCGCGGAGATTTGAACTCCAGACCTCTCGGTTATCAGCCGAGCGCTCCAACCGTGCTAAGCTACGAGCCCTTTCTCTTTTATAAAATGTTATACTAACGGAACAATATAACTTTTATCTTTAAGATAACCGTATCATTCTACTGTTGTGAGCAAGCAAAAGAAGATATATGTGAAGGAATATGACTCATGCTCCGGGTTACTGGTAGCAGTATGCGACAAGGAGTTGGTAGGGAAAAGTTTTGAAGAGGGATGTCTTTTTTTAAAGATCAGCGAACGTTTTTATAAAGGTGAAGAGGCAACTGAAGAAGAAGTAGTGGATTCTTTAAAGCATGCGACAATAGCGAATTTAGTGGGTAAACGAGCGATAAAATGTGCCTTAGACAACGAGTTTATTGAAGAAGCCAGTGTGATTTTCGTTGAGGGTGTGCCGCATGCTCAGATGGTAAAATTATGAGAATTAAACATTGCAAAGAGTGGTTATTCGCTCATCTCCTCTTTCATAACCGACAGGAATCGTTTTGATACCGCATCTTCGACGAGTTGTATAATTGTATCTTTATCCTTTAACCCTTTGAAGATACCCAGCGGTATCTGCGCAGCAGACATCGAAGCGTGTCCACCGGCGGAACCTAAGTCCCCAAATGCACGGACAAACGCATCTCCGATATTCACCCGTATATCCTTACTCCTCCCTGAAACGCATATCGTATCTTCGACCAATCCTATCACTACAACGGTTGAGATTCCTTCCAGATTGAGCAAATAATCTGCTGCCTGTGGAATAGCATCCAGATTCGCCACTTCTCCTACATTCGTGATTAAATAGCTCCCTTTTATCTTCTTGTGCAGTATCGCATTACCTACTACGTTCAGCATTTCTGTGGACATCGGCGGCGTTTCTATCTGCTCCAGGAGGTCTTTATCCGCCTTTAGGTGAAGGAAAGCGGCGGCGGAAAAATCCGATGGATGTGTCTCTCGCTTAAAACCACCGGTATCTGTTCTTATTCCATGCAAAAGAGCAGTCGCTAACACTTTATCCACGGGTATGCCCAATTCCTGCAGATATCTCGTCATTATCGTTGACGTTGCACCACTATCAGGTTGGACCTCAAGAAAATCAGCGGCGACTTTATCTTTATTATTCGCTGTATGATGGTCTATGATGATGTGCACCTTACCTTCAGGGGGTGGAGGCAAAGGATTGTGCACACCAGGAACAGTGGCATCTACAAGTGCCAGCTTACCATATCCCTCTAAAACATCCGCGTGCTCTATTTGCATCATCTCTATGCCCAAGATGTTTACAAAAGCCCGATTCACGTGATGTCCTATCTCTCCTCTGTACAATATATCCGCAGATACACCCACGTGCTTTGCTATTTGCCTTAATGCAAGAGCCGAAGCAATTGCATCGGGATCCGGGCTGTCGTGAACCACGATACCCAACTTCCCACCCGCCTCATCCTTTATCTCTTCTATCATCGCGGCCAATTCTTTCGCTTTCTGCAGAGACTTCACGCTCTCCAACTGTCCTATCGCGCTTCTTGCCGCTATATCAGGGATTGTCAAAACCACGTCAACGCCTAACCCCTTTAAGTCCTCTTTATCTTCGGGGTCTATTGCTCGCACCACTAAACGAGCATGTGGTACCATCTCTTTTATATTGTTCACCGCTTTTTTGTTTCCTTCGCTGTTGTTACTCACGATAAAAACCGCTTCCGGCACACCCTCGCTTACGACCTTACTCGTCACTTCAGGGTCGCTTATGTCACCGACGAACGCAATAAAATCCTCTTCCTTTAGTAATTCCACCTTCTTCTCATCTATGTCCACGATGAGAACGTCCAACCCCTGCCCTCTCAACTCCTTTGCTACCGCATAACCAATTCTTCCACAACCAAAGATTACTTGCAGCGCCCTCCCTTTCCCTTTCGTCTTGCGTTTGGAGTTACTTTCTTCAGTGGTCATCTATATTACATACCATCTTTGTAACAAGATTGTTTTAATATATCCCTTAAAAACATTTACGTGAATTTCGAAAAAAACGAGAGAAGTGAAGAGGAAATTTGAACTTTGCTTGGGATGGCCAATATGATTTTCAATCCTGAGCGGTATAAGGATCCTCCGAATGAGGTGGATTTAACAGAAGGGAAGTGGTTGTATGGAGAATACCGGCGATTGATAGAGCGTAAGAAATCGAAAGAAGGAGGCGAGTTTAAACCGTATTTGGGAGTATGAAGAACCTTCTGGAGCGAAAAAAATTTAAGTAGCAAATGATGCTAAATAACTCATTGTTGTAAAAATATACAGATCAAATCTCATAAAAATATTAAGGATGATTTTGAAAACCCTCCAAAAACAGGGGAATATAACCCACAAGTATATGGAGGATGAAACGAAAAGATGGGCAAATCAAAATTCTCCGGGGTAAAAGCCCACTTACTACACCAAACATTGATAGTAAGTGTAGTGAGTGTAGTACGCTATCGAGCCCTCTCCGTCGT
>JAENXH010000150.1 GCA_016649585.1 Methanosarcinales archaeon | reverse complement strand
TTTCCACCTATTTTTCCCCACGATTTCGCTTCCTCTAAAGTGGCACCACTCAAACTACCATCCTCGGGCGTCTTCGTAGTTATTTGTATTGCGTAATCTAACCCTTCTCGTCCCTCTGCTCGCGGCGCGATCAATGCGGATTGGAATATGAAGTTTTTCGGCACACCGCCACCGAGTATTATCGCACCCGTGCGCTTCGCTTCACAGAAAAGGTCTATCAACTCCTTCATATCATCAAATGCATCAACCGCTAAGGAGCCTGTTTGTTTATAGATCCACGCATGGAGCCCGATCATAGAATCTGCAATCGCAGGACAGAATACGGGGACGTCGCTGTCCACTGCACTCCGTAAAATAGAATTTCTGTCCGAGAGGTTCTCGCCTATCGCCGTGAGCAGTTCCCTTATACTATACCTCTTACGATCGAGTTGTTCAAACACCCCACGTAAAAAATCTTCTAAATGTGCAAATGCCTCATCATGCACCATCACGTCGTATATCCTATCTATTCCCTGATCCCGTAACCAGCTATCATCCACCGATCTAACGGCATTCGCAGCATCCACACCACCGCTCATATAATGGTGTTCGCCAAGCGCTTCTATAATGTCATGCACGAGGTTTGCACCTGTTGTTACCACTACATCCACGTACCGCTCCCTGACCATCTCTGCTAATATACTTCGCATTCCCGCAGGAACAAGTGCACCGGCAACGCCCAAGAATTTCGTCGTTTCTTCTACCAGCATTTCCTCATAGATGTCCACTGCTTTTGCCAATCTGCCGGCACCAAAGGCGCAACCCCTTAAACCCGCTACCAGTTCCTCTACACTTGTATGCGCGCCTATTTCAACGCCTTTCACTTCCTTTAAGCCTTTTAAACTCTTTGAATGCGCATCTTTACCCATTTTTCTATTCTACTATACCTTACTCTACATTACATCTAATCTAATCTACAGAAACAGAATGAAATCAGTAATAGAAAAGCGCAAACAAAAAAGTATCCATTTTATAATCATAAAATAGAATGTAAAGTCACTGTACAGGATATGAGTGTACACGAGTGGTGGGGCTGTAGGGTAGCCAGGCATCCTTCCAGCTCGGGGAGCTGGTAACCGGAGTTCAAATCTCCGCAGCCCCATGTTCTTCAACTTAAACCGATATGTGTGAGAGAAGAGATGGGTGTATCCAAGATTTAAATCAAAAAGTTTATTTTACACTACGGTTATGGACTGTCTTATATCCAGTCTGAATAAAGTTGTATAAAAAAGGTGAAAAAAACATGTTTGACGAACCGGTAATAGAGATAAGCACAAGAGAAGTCGTTACCATAACGCCTGATACCTCGATAGCGACGGCTATTGGCGTTATGGAGAAGAACAAGTTTCACAACCTGGTTGTACGTGCGAACGCGAACGATGCGATGTATCTTGTTAACATACAAGATCTGCTCATTGCATCTAATCCAGATTCACATGTGGATGAATTCATGTTTAAACCACATGGCATACACAAAGACACGCCAACCATTGACGCAATATGTGAACTGATGGATAGTGGTCAGAGAGCGGCGCCCATACTTGACGATGGTGGAGCGCTTGCGGGGATTGTCACAGAGTATGACGTCATGAGGCGAGGGGCTGAATCACGCACCTTAAAAGATGCTGAGGTGAAAAGGGTAATGCCCAGGAATCCTCTCTGTGTGGAAAAGACCGACAGCATTGGTAAAGCTCGAAGCATCATGAGAAAAAACAACATAGGGCGAGTTCTGGTGGTTGATGAAATGTCTAATTTGCTTGGTATCGTTACCGGTGGCGACATTTTAAGGAAGATTTACAAGCCAAAAAGGCGGATGACCGCTGGCGAGTTTACCGGCGAGAAGGTTACACGAATGGAACAGCCGGTCTCGATCATTATGAATGCTCCGGTGATAACTGCGGATGTAGATGCAAATCTCGCGGAAGTTGCGAATTTACTGCGGCAGCACGATATTCGTGGTGTGCCTATCGTCAAGGATAGAGTTCCACGAGGAATCATCACGGTACTGGACATAATGCGCTATCTGCGCATGCTTAAAGAGGAGGCGATGGTGGAAGTTGAGATTCAAGGCGCGCTCGATGAGGAGTATAAGGAACTCGCAGAGCGAATTATCGAGACAGAAGTGCGTAAAATAGCTAAATTCGCCAGAAGGATACACTGGATAAAGATTGTGATAAAAAAAGAGCGGGACAGAGGCGGTGTTCCGTATTATAAGATAAGCGCGCATGTAAAAACCCCGGATAACTTGTATGTGGGTCAGGCCGAACCGAAACCCATCAAAACGATAACGGCAAAGACAGATGATGTAGTGGAAGAAACGAAGGTGAGAAAGAGAAGATGGGACTTTATCGAGGTGCTGAAGGATGCTTTGTTATCGGTTGAGCGGCAGATAGAGGAAGACAGAGGGCGGAAACGGACAAGGAATAGAAAGTCGCGTGAAATGTAAATTTTGAACACGTCATAATTTAAAATCCGCTACAGGAATATCAAAATCAACGTCCAGTACGTCCAGTTCCGTCACTTCCGCTTCCACGCCGAGCAACGCGTTTAAACTCGGCTTCGTCCGTCCCTTATCTCCAGATATAAGTTCCTTGATATACAAACCAGCGTCGCATTTTAGCTCCATGACGGCACGGTGCGCTTCTGCTGTAAAAGAGACCAATTGTGCTGTAGCTACCTTCCTTTTCCGTACTAAATCCGCTCGCCTATGCGCGACTCGCGTTGGCGTCTGCTGTTCGATCATAGCACCGCATAACGCATCCAAAGCATTTTTCACCGCGTCTTCACGTACTGTATCAGTTGTTTGGAACTCCACGTTGACCTGATAGGTCTTATCAGCCTTCGCATTTTTTAGCTTCGCTACCATTCCTTTTTTCACATACTGAAGATCAGTCACTCCTATTTTATCTGCGTTCTCTGTATTCACCGTCTCTTCGGCTATCCGCAAATCCACGGTCCTCCGTTTTGGCTCCTTTATCTCCAGCACAAACGGGCGGCCAGAACCAAGCATGCGAGCATCTATGTCCTCTCTCCCACTTCCATGCAGCACCATGTCTGTACCTTTAAACTCGTTCAATAGCGAGTCGCTTATCAATTCCTCTACGGATTCCAGATACATCTTCCCCGTGAAATCGCACCGCTCGCAGCCTCTGCCTCTGCATGCTCTGCAGAACCATCTCGTTTGTGGTATTCCTCGTTTGAACTTCAGGTATCGCCCGTAGATAAAAACCGCGTTCGACTGCACCTCAACCGTTTCTGTCCACAAATTGAGTATAACGACGAGGTCAGGCGTTTCAAAATCGGCTATTTTTCCTGGCTCACGCTCGATTCGCTTTCCTACTTCTCTGTTCAACTCCGCTTTCAACGGCTCGGCATAAGAAGCACCTGCAATCTCCCACAATAGATCCTCGTTCTCCAGAAGCAGTCCGCTGACCTTTGTGCCCACCAGAAAGGAATCGAATTCATAATCACTCAGCGCTTCCAATGCCTTTGACACCCACAGGTCTGTCTTTTCAAACAGACCATTACATACCCCAAGCACCTTTTAAACAAATCGCCACAGCACTCACTCTCTTTTGTTCTGGTTCTAGAGAAGATAAGATTAGAGC
>JAENXH010000014.1 GCA_016649585.1 Methanosarcinales archaeon | reverse complement strand
CTCTATCCATCAAGAAACGGTGAGAAAGGGATTTAGCAAATAAGATAAATCAAAACCCTTTTATGCAAAAAGCATCTGCATAACAGCAATGACACAAATAAAAAAAACCAAAAGGTGATTTTCTAGATGATGTGTACACTCTTCTGCATCCAACCCGTTTTCGGATCGTGAAGCTTCTTAATGAGAAGCCCATGCACATAGGCGATATAAGCCGCGTCCTGGATGTGGAAAGGCACCTACTCGGTATGCACTTGGATATTTTGGAATTGTACGGGTTTGTAAGCAGCGAGCGTGTAATATCCGAAGAAGGGCAGTTAAAGGGTAGGGTTACAAGGATAGTCCGGTTAACGGATAAGGTGGCAAAAGTGTGTTCAGAACTTCAGAAGGAGCTACAACCGCTTACCTGAAAAAGTGATGAAGATGCAAAGCGAAGGGGATATGAAATAAGCTTTGAGAAGGGTTTTTGAAAATTCTACATTATCGAATACGTCCGTGTAATGCCCTCCCTATTATCTCTACATCCTTATCTCCCCTTCCCGATAGGCAGACCACAACACGATCTTCCTTGCCTATTCTCTTTTCATCCGCTAATCGCTTCACGTATGCTAATGCGTGTGCCGACTCAAGTGCCGGCAATATCCCTTCGTACTTACATAAAAGTTCGAATGCGTGCAGAGTCTCCACATCGGTCACAATATCATAGGTTACACGACCCATATCCTTCAAAAATGCATGCTCAGGTCCGACTCCAGAATAATCAAGTCCGGGCGCGACGCTGTGTGTTGGGAGTATCTGGCCATCTTCGTCTTGTAACAGATAACTGTATGTGCCGTGTAAGACGCCCTTGCTACCGGCACAGAGAGTTGCGGAATGTCTATTGGACGCAATGCCTTCGCCTCCTGCCTCCACACCGTATAACGCCACGTCTTCATCGTCAAGAAAATCGTAGAACATCCCTATACTGTTGCTCCCGCCTCCGACACACGCAACGAGTGCATCCGGCAGCCTCCCTTCAGCTTCTAACATCTGCCGTTTTGTTTCAATTCCAATCACCCGCTGAAAATCCCGCACCATCATTGGATATGGATGCGGGCCCACGACAGAGCCTAAAAGATAATGCGTATCCTGCACATTTGTTACCCAGTCCCGTATAGCTTCATTTATCGCGTCCTTCAAGGTTCTCGAGCCGCTGCCAACCGGATGAACCTCTGCACCCATTAGTTCCATCCGGAAAACGTTCAACCGCTGCCGTTCTATGTCCTCCGCACCCATGTAAATCTCCGTTTTCAAGTCGAACAAAGCACCTACAATCGCAGTCGCCAATCCGTGCTGTCCTGCTCCTGTCTCCGCGATTAGCCTGCTTTTATCCATCCTCTTCGCTAACAACGCTTGACCAATCGCATTATTCAACTTATGGGCGCCGCCGTGAACGAGGTCTTCCCGCTTAAGGTATAACTCGGTGCCCAGTAGATCAGAAAGTCTGGAGCAGAAGTAAAGAGGAGTCGGTCTACCGGCAAAAGTACTCAAATAATAGTCCAATTCTTCTTTGAATTGCTCGTCCTTCCCATAAAGAAGATACGCATCTTCAAGCTCATTCAACGCGTGCATTAAAACCTCGGGGACAAATTGCCCGCCGTACTCACCGAATTTTCCCGCTTTTGGATATTCCCCTATATACATTTTGCATTCCTCACGAATTTGAAAACCTTCTCTTTGCTTTTCCGCCCACCTGAAGATTCCACGCCACTTGCAATGTCCACACCATAAGGCCGAACCTCCTTTATCGCCTCTGCCACATTATCGGGAGTTAAACCTCCAGATAGAATCACAGGGATAGCGCTATGTTTCACGATCGCCCTGCTTTTAGCCCAACTGTGCTTTTTACCCGTTCCCCCGATCTTAGCAGAAAAAGTATCAAGTAGTATAAAATCCACATAGTCCTCTTCTGGCATTACTCCATGAATCGTGCCACGTTCATCCACGTGAACGGTTTTTATCAATTTCAGATCAGGGAGTGCTTCACGGACGGACTTTAAAAACTCTTCTGATTCAAATCCATGCAACTGGACACCAAACGGTTCAATCTTTCTTACCACTGTTTCCACTTCCTCCACAGAACCCGGGCAGAGAACCACTACAATATCTATGGCATCGCCTATCTCTTTTGAGATCTCTTCCGCTTCGTCTATGCTTATTTTCCGCGGAGTTTCTACCGGCACGTCCACTATCATGCCCAGCATATCCGCACCACTATCTACAACAAGATGCGCATCCTCCTTGTTCGTAATTCCGCAGATCTTTACCTTCACTCCGCCAGACATGCCTTTATAAACTCCTTTGGATTCTCCGACCTCATCAATGCAGTTCCGATGAGTAGCGCATCAGCGCCGCAGTCAAATAAATAACTCGCATCTGCCGCCGTCTTAACCCCGGACTCGCTTATCAGTATCCTATCCTTCGGCACATACTCCGAAAGTCTCGCGGTTGTTTCGATGTCCACGGTAAACGTCCTGAGGTTCCGATTATTAATTCCGATGAGTTCCGCCCCCGCATTTACTGCTTCTTCTATCTCTTCCACCGAATGGCATTCAACCACCGCTTCAAGACCAAGGTCATCCACGACATCCAGCAGCTTTTCCACTGGCGAGATGCCTTCGATGAGCAATATCGCATCTGCACCGTAGCCAAACGCCTCCCAAATCTGGTATTCATCCACAACAAAATCCTTGTACAACACTGGAACACCTGCCCTCTCCTTCACTATTGAGACGTTTTCAACTTTGCCGCCGAAATAAGGAGAAGTAAGAACAGATAGCGCCGATGCACCGCCTTCCTCATAGTCACTTGCTAACGCTAAAACATCTCTGTCTCCTATAAGGTCCCCCTCCTTTGGCGACTTCGGCTTTATCTCTGCTATTATGGACTTATGTGGTATTTTAATTGCTCTTGATAAACTGAAAATAACACTCTTTCTTTCTGGGATTTTATCCTTTCTCCTCCTTTCAACTCCTATCTTCGTGTCTTTCACTATCTTATCTATCAAATCGTTCAAGTCTTGACTGACCTCCTGTAAATCGAACTAAACCCTCAAGTTTTCTGTATGCCTCGCCCGAATCTATTGAAAGAGAAGCGAGCTCAAAACCGTCTTTTAAGTCTTCTGCAAGGCCCCCTACGACCAGCGCTGCTGCAGCATTCATCAAAACAGCATTCCGCCTCGCTCCTTTTCGCCCCTTCAAAATATCAATGCCAATTTTCGCATTCTCTTCTGCGTTTCCTCCTTCTATTTCTCCCACTGTCGCCCTTTCCAGCCCAAAATCCTCTGGAGATGTGCTGTACGTTGTTATCTTTCCGTCTTTTAGCTCCGCTATTTTAGTCTCTCCAATTGGCGAGATTTCATCCAGGCCGTCCAATCCATGGGCAACTATTGCATGCCGCACGCCAAGACCTGCTAACACGTTCGCAATTTTTTCGACGAGCGAGACATCATAAACCCCTATCACTTGCGCTTTTACCTTCGCCGGATTTGCCAGCGGGCCAAGGATGTTGAATACCGTTCGTATTCCAATCTCCCTTCTCGGTCCTAACGCATATTTCATTGCAGGATGAAATACCGGAGCGAACATAAAGCCTATTCCTACTTTTTCTATACACTCGCACACCCTCTCCGGCTCAAGCATCACATTAAGACCAAGTGCTTCAAGAACGTCTGCAGAACCTGCTTTTGACGATACTGCTCTGTTTCCATGCTTTGCAACGGCTATCCCTGCACCAGCAGAGACAAAAGCTGAAACGGTGCTTATATTAAAAGTCTTTATCCTGTCTCCGCCAGTTCCACAGGTGTCTACCAGTACTCCATCTACTTTTGGAGAAATGATGGATGCATACTGAAGCATTGCATGAGCAAACGAAACAATCTCCTCGACTGTCTCACCTTTCATCCTCAGTGCGGTTAAGAATGAGGCTATTTGTGCACTCGTCGCTCTGCCACTCATTATTTCTTCCATCACAAGCTTCGCTTCCTCAGGTTCGAGGTCTTCTCCTTCCACAATTTTCGAGATCGCTTCTTTTATCATTTATCCAGAAAGTTTTCTATTATCATCTTCCCATCCTCGGTCAATACGGATTCAGGATGGAACTGAACTCCTTCTATTGGCAACGTTCTATGCCGTATTCCCATTATTTCGCCATCTTCTGTTCGTGCGGAAATTTGTAAGCACGAAGGGAGATCCTCTTCACAAACCACAAGTGAGTGATACCGCGTTGCATGAAAGGGATTCTTCACTCCTTTTAATAGCCCTTTGGAATCGTGATGTATCTCTGAAACTTTTCCGTGCATTAATCTCCGTGCGTAGCCTATCCTGGCACCGAAAACATGACCTATTACTTGATGTCCTAAACAAACCCCGAGAATAGGACACCTAAGCTCTTTCACTACTTCTTCAGAAACTCCAGAGCTCTCCGGTCTTCCGGGTCCTGGGGAAATGATGACCCTGTCTGCTTCTATCTTCTTGAGTTCATCTATCCCCTCATCGTTTCTCCTCACTACTACCTCCGCACCAAGTTCTCTAACATATTGCACGAGATTGTATACGAAGGAATCGTAGTTATCTATCACAAGCACTTTCATTTTCCGCAGTAGTTACTAAAGCACGCAATTTGTTCTCGGTCTCTGTAAATTCCATCTCTGGAACCGAATCTGCCACTATGCCCGAACCTGCCTGGAAATACGCCTTATTACCAACCGTGAACATTGTTCTAATCGTGATTGCAAAATCGAGATTGCCCGAGAAGTCGAAATAACCAACCCCGCCTGCATATATACCCCTTCTGCTCTTCTCCGTTTCTTCTATTATCTCCATCGCACGTATCTTCGGCGCGCCACTGACCGTACCGGCGGGAAAAGAGCTACGAAAAACGTCAAACGCGTCTTTTCCTTCGTCTAATTCCGCAGTTATATTTGAGACTATATGTTGGACGTGCGAATACTTCTCTATCCCCATCAGTTCTGTTACTTCAACGCTTCCTGATTGAGCAACCCGTCCAAGGTCGTTCCTACCAAGGTCTACGAGCATTATATGCTCCGCCCGCTCTTTTTCGTCGAGCAGCATATCCACCTTAGTAATTCGTCCTCTTCTCTCGTTCTCCCTCTCTTCCTCGTCCCGGCAAGCGGCCTCAGCGTTAATATGCCATCTCGCAGTCTTACCAGCATCTCAGGAGACGAGCCTACAACTATGTTGTCGAAGTCCAGATAGAACATGTATGGAGAAGGATTCGTTGACCGAAGAGTCTTGTAAAAAGATAACGGGTCGCCACTATAGCTCGATTCAAGCCTTCTTGAAAGAACCACCTGAAATATATCCCCTTCTCTGATATACTCCTTTGCTTTTACCACTCCTTCTTCAAATTCATCTTTTCCTATTTCTGCATGAAGGGAAGACACGGAAAAATCATCAACCTCATTCTCTCCTCCTTTACCCACCAGGTCTTCTATCGCATTATTCTCCTTCTTGTACGATACGAGAGTCACTTCCTTCTTGAGATGATCGAAACAGAGCAGGTATGCAGGTATGATGAAGTGCGCGTCTGGACATCCCAACGTATCCGGGAGTGAGGAAGGGAGATTTTCAAAGAATCTGACAATGTCATAAGAGAAGAAGCCTACAAGACCACCTGAGAATGGCAATGTCTCCACTCCATCGCACTCGAAGGAATTAAGTACTCTCGCCATCTCCTCATAAGGGTCTTCCACCCTGTAGCTTTCGCCGTTAATCTCCACTTCCCGCCCTTTAGATTTGAATTCCAATAGCGGGTCGAAACCAATGAATGAATATCTCGCAATCTTTTCCCTACCCTCAACTGATTCGAGTAGGAAACTCTTGTCAAAGATGCTTCTTATCCGTGAAAAAACTTCAAGAGGGGTGAATGGTATATCCACCCCTCTTACGCTGTTCGTTAAAGTTCTCTTCTCCATCTACCTGTTCATTCTATTTTCGGCAAGTTCTCCAGCGCCTGTTTCACCAACTCCACGGGATACTCATAGTCCACGAGTTTTCCTTGTAGAAAAACGTCGTATGCCCCTAAGTCGAAATGCCCGTGACCACTGTTATTGAAGAAGATCACTTCTTCTTTACCTTCTTCCTTGCATCGCAACGCTTCGTCTATAACCGCTTTCACTTCGTGCGCTGATTCTGGTGCTATTATATGCCCTTCGGTCTCGGCAAACAATTTCGCAGCCTTGAAAACCTCGGTTTGATGATATGCCGCCGCATCGATATATCCGTCCTTCACCAATTTGCACAGCAAGGGAGAGTCTCCGTGGTATCGCAACCCACCAGCGTGAATTGGTGGCGGAATAAACGTATGCCCTAAGGTGTACATCATCAATATGGGTGCCATCCCCGCGGTATCTCCGTAATCATAGAGATAAAGCCCCTTGGTAAGCGTGGGACACGACATCGGCTCACAAGCAAGTATTTTCAGGTCTGGTCTCTTGCCGGTGAGCTTATCGGCGACGAACGGGAAAGTAGCGCCACTAAAGTTACTGCCTCCTCCTACGTTTCCGCAGATGAAATCGGGATATTCGTCTATCATCTCAAAAGCCTTCTTCGCCTCCAATCCCACGACCGTTTGATGAAGCACAACATGGTTCAGAACCGACCCGATAGCGTAGTTTACATTATCGTGCGTGGCTGCATCCTCTACCGCCTCAGAAATGGCCATCCCTAAACTACCAGATGTATTTGGATCCTCTGCTAAAACTTTCCTCCCATATTCCGTATTCTTGCTTGGGCTTCGGTACACTTCCCCGTCCCATGTCTCCATCATTATCCTTCGGTATGGTTTCTGGTCGTAACTTGCACCAACCATGTAGACCGTAGCCTTCAACCCGAACAGCATAGCGCCAAATGAAAGTGCTGAGCCCCACTGCCCCGCTCCCGTTTCTGTTGCTAACCGCTCTACCCCCGCCTTCATATTGTAATATGCCTGTGCAACTGCTGTGTTTGGCTTATGGCTCCCTGGCGGGCTAACGCCCTCCCACTTGTAATAAATCCTCGCGGGCGTCTTCAGTCTCTCCTCCAATCGCTTCGCCCTATACAACGGCGTTGGTCTCCAGAGCCTGTAAACGTCCCTCACTTCCTCAGGTATCGGAATCCATCGCTCTGTAGTCATTTCTTGCCGTACTATCTCCATCGGAAAGATGGGTGCAAAATCCTCTGGTTTTGCGGGCTCCTTCGTCATCGGATTGAGCGGTGGCTCTGGTAGCGAAGGCATGTCTGCCTGTATATTGTACCACTCCTTCGGGATCTCTTCTTCGTCGAGAAATATCTTCTCTTTTATGTTCATCTTCTCACCTCAATGTGCATTTATGCACTTAGAAGTATAAAAATGTACGTATATAAATACCACTATGCTACACCATCATCATGATTACTGGCACGGTGGCGTGATCAAGACAGGCCTTTACCACTTCAAGGTGCTTAGCCTCATACTAATCGTATAGTCTCCAAGTTCATAGGCGCTAACGTCTCTATATTGAGCTTCTTGTGTATTCCACTTGCCAATGCCATGCATTTGCTGTTCTCTCCATGCATGCACATCACCTTGGACGGTAGAGGTCGTATCCGCCTCACGTATTCAACCAATTGATTACGGTCAGAATGTCCAGAAAAACCATCTATCGTCGCTATATCCATCTCTACTTTTATATTAACCATCCTGCCCTCATTTGAAAACTGCATCTCGGTCCACCCCTTCTGTATCCTCCTACCAAGCGTCCCTTCCGCTTGGTAGCCAACAAAGACAAGAGTATTTTTTTCATCCCCGGCAAGTCCTTTCAGATATTCAAGCACAGGACCGCCGTTTAGCATGCCCGAAGTAGAAAGTATAATGGAGGGGTCCTTCTCCTCTATCACCTCCTTCCTCTTTTCTACATCGTTCACTTGAACAAAAATATCGGATAAGAATGGGTTCTTTCCCTTAAATATAGAATTCTTTAGACTCTTGTTGAGATACTCAGGATATGCAGTATGGACTGCCGTCGCCTCCCATATCATACCGTCTAAATACACCGGCACCTCCAATTGCATCACCTCCAATGCTATCATCACCTCTTGCGAACGACCAACCGCAAAAGCAGGTATTATAACTTTCCCTCCCTTCTCTATCGTCCGCTCTATCTCTTCTTTTAAATTCTTCTCCGCTTCTCGTCTCGACGGCTGTAAGTCATTCATACCGCCGTACGTAGATTCCATGACCAATGCTTCGAGCCTTGAAAAACCATTGAAGGCCGGGTCGAAGAGAAACGTGCGCTCATACTTGATGTCACCCGTAAATGCGATATTATAACGCCCCTTACCTGCATGGAAATACGCAACCGAAGAACCCAGTATGTGCCCTGCATTGTAAAGGGTGAGCTTCACATCAGGCGCTATATCTGTTACATCTCCATACTTCAACGTAATCGTATGTCTTATCGCATCGCGTATAAAGGATGATTTAAACGGTATCTTCTTTCCCTCCCGTGCTGAAACCTCTATATAGTCAAGCAGCAGGAGTGACATAAGGTCTCTCGTTGGGGGTGTCATGTAAACGGGGCCGTCATACCCGTATAAGAATAAGAGAGGCACTAAGCCCGAGTGATCAAGATGTGCATGTGTTATTACTACAGCATCTATATCCTTTATCGGTAATACATCGGGAACATACAGGTACGGCGTCCCCTCTGAACCCACACTCACGCCGCAATCTATTAAAATCCTCGTCTCCGGCGTAGAAAGCATGAATGAATTTCTCCCTACCTCTCTGCATCCCCCTAAGGTCGTTATGCGCAGCCATTCATCTTCTTTTGTCTTATCACTGTATATCTTCCTTCCGACTTTTTTCAGAAAGTCCTTCCTGAATTCGCTCTCCTCACGTAGATATCGCCTTATGTCCTTTATTGTTTTCGATTGTATTGGCGGTGCCCGGATAACGTTAGGCCGCCATCCTATCACCTTTGCGACTTCTCTCAGTGTTGTCCCATGCGTGCCTATCACCAATCCAGGCTTTTCGGCTTCTATTATTACCTCTGCCTTGTCCATATCAAAATAAATATCTTTTATGCCGCCCTCCTCAGGTATGATATCATGAATAACCTTAGAGGCCTTTTCCGGCTCCATCAGTATATCGCTACTTGGTCGAACCGATATCCTCTTCTTCAATTCCTTCGCTAATGTTCGAACTATAGCACCATCGTCAACGAAGGTCTGCGTGTCTTCCGTGTATATAACAAGTTCTGATCCTTCAAATTCCACACTGGTAATGCCCACAGTATCCGGTAATAACTCTGCTATTCTCCTCTTTAACTCCAAAAGCGTTTCTTCTGCCGGCATTGTACATTATCTCCTCAATCGTCTTTTGTTTAGTCCACTGCTGCGTCCATTTACTTTATATGGCCATATATTGCAATCCTTACTTCTACCCGTTAACTATACGAGCAATATGCTTTCTGTTCCTCTTCGTAAGTCCTAACAACTGCCTGAATAAAGAATCAGTTAAGAAGAGATTCCCTTATCTCTTTTATCCTCTCCTCGCTTATCGTCTCATACTTATCCTCAGTTATCACAACCACTTCAATCTCCCCGCCGGAGGCGCTGTCCCTCCTTATCGCAGAATACAATGCCTTTATCGCGAGCTCTGTTCCGTCTTCCAGCGACATGTCTTTTGAATATCTATCCTCCAGCACACCATAGGCAATAGGAGAGCCAGAACCCGTGGCTGCTACTTCCTTCTCCTCGGTATTACCTCCAAGAGGGTCTATCGAGAATATGTGTGCCCCATTCCTGTCCATGCCTCCGAGCAGGAGTTGCACGATATATGGGTAGAACCGCTGCCCGTTCAGCACATTAGATATCAACGTTGCCATTGCTTTTACCGTCATAGGCTCGTCTCTTCGTATCTTGTAAAGTTTCCCCTCTACTGACATCATTCTAATCAGTGCCTGCGCATCTCCTACTATTCCCGCCGTTGTTATTCCCAGACGGTCGTCCACCTGATAGATCTTCTTCGCTGTTTTAGAAGCAATAAAAGAGCCCATTGTCGCTCTCTTCTCGCTCGCCAGCACTACACCACCATCGCAGATTAAACCAACGGTAGTCGTTCCCTTCTTTACTTGATCCATTATTTCCATTGTTTATATTCCTCCATGAGTTGTTGTCAACTTCACATGTTTAACCCCTTTCAAACTCATTATATTCTCCGCCAACTCCTTTATCTTCTTCGCATCTCCCTGTATCACTACTATCTCAAAACAATTCTCGTTGTCTAAATGAATGTGTGTTGACGACTTTATCATGCCTATAAAATGGTGTTGCACTTCTGTTAGTTCATCGCCCAACCCCCTTTGGCCATGATCATAGAGATAGGTCACTGTCCCTATCTCCTCACCCGATTCACGCTCCATCCATTCATACTCTACGATATAGGCTCTAATTGCATCTCTTATTCCTTCTGACCTCGATGAGTACCCCCGCCCCCTTATTATCGTGTCAAACTTGTTCAACAGATTTGAGGGTAGAGACACCCCTATTCGAGTCAATCCACGCTCTTCTTCCATTTTCCTCCCTCCACGGATCCCAATATTCTTTTTATAATCTCTTCAGCCTTACAAAAGGCATTTGAATTATGCTTTTTTATACGGATAACCTTTGAATTAAAGCCTCGTACTCTAAGCTCCCGCTCCAGCTTCTCTTCATCGAAAGCCTGATCATAACCTAGTGCTATTACATCTGGTTTTACACTATATAAAGGTTCATATATATCTTCTTCGCTACCCAACAGCGCGTTGTCCACCATTTTCAAAGCTGAGACCATCTGCAACCTCTGCTCCTCTGGTATAATCGGCGTTCTTTTTCGCTTCCTCACGTTTACATCTCTTCCAATAATAACGAATAGCTCATCACCCAGTTTCTTCGCTTCCTCCAGGAAAAGTAAATGCCCCGGATGAAGTATTTCAAATGTCCCTGTTGCCAAAACCCTTACCATTGCTGCTCTCCCCCTACTTTCAACATCTCTAAATCCCTTTCCGCTATTTTTAGCTCCCTCTCTTCTCCTTTAGCATTATAACATTTCCAGTTGTGCTCTTCATAAGGATAACATACAATGATATGATAATTCCCGGTTTTGGAGAACATCAACAAATCTTGCTCTGAAGGTCTCGTCGCTGCTGGATGTGGATGGCTGTGAACAGACCCGACATAGCTAAGACCCATTGGCATCATATCCATTCGTATAATCGCACTTTCATCGGACGAAATCGTGCCCGGAAGAAAAAAAATGTCGGTTATGAGATCTCCATCAGCGCACAGCATCCCGATGAATTCCAGTGGATGATTAGATTTGCACACTTCCAGAATGAAATCCAGGGTATCCTTTGCCATTGCCTCAATTTTCGTGATTTTACGCATCTTTTCACTTTTTACTCGCTAACTAAAAGAAAGCATTATTTTTAAAAGATAAATCTCTTTGATTGCAATTGTGTTATAACTTTTTACGAGAGATTGAAAACAAAACGTCCTTCGGTTTTTACGTCCCCCGCCATAGGTAACGTTCCAAACTTTGCTCGTAATATCAAATCAGGCACCTCATAATTCAACACCTTTGCTATTCCTACGATTGACGTTGTAGGTCTGGGATTCACGTCCACAACGTATGCCGTTCCATCTTCACCCAATACGAAATCTATCCCCACATAGCCGCTACAGTGAAGTATGGTTACAACCCTCTCACTTATGCGCATTATCTCGCTCTCTGCTTCACGTCCTATAAAATACGGGACGAACCCCCCTTCGTAGCGCAGGCGTTCTCCCTCTGTCCTTATAAATTGCTTGTTTATTGTTAGTGGCAATACAGAGGATTTCCCCGCAATGATGCTGCTACTTATATCATCCCCGGTTATGAATTCCGTGATAATATGATCCGCATTATTGTAACGGGATAGAACTTTGTGGTATTTCGCTGCATTCAGTATAAAAATGTCTTCCGATGCACATCCGTACCTCGGCTTACTCACGTACCTCTGCTCTTCATTTCTCTCTACTTCTTCAACTGATACAATTCTCGGCACAGGTATTCCTTCTCCGCTTAAAATTTTTGATGTCCGCATCTTATCGGCGCATATTTTTATAGAATCTGCAGGACAGCCCAAATTGACTGTATTCGACTCAATAAGCTCTGTAAGCGCGCATAACTTATCATCAGGAGCGATAACAATGCCGGCATCGCTCTCCTTTGATAGCTTATCCACTGCTGCTTCAAAATCAGTTTCCGCCTCTGGATAGACAACTGCATGCCCCATCCGCTCAAATCCCTCTTTTAGCGTTGAAAGCATCGCTTTTCCTTCTCTTAATAACGAAACGCTGTTTCCCTCGCCCCCGCCTACTGCATACTCAGCTACCAGTATCCGCATTCTATTCTATTTTATCTTATCTATTCACTGGCGCAAGTGATTTCCCGTGTTCAGCGAGCTTTGCTAACGCAAGGAGTATGTTAACAAAATAGTCATTATGCAGGGATTTATCTAAGTCTTCCTCCCAGCTCTTCTTCATCTCATTAAATCTCTTCGCCGTCGTTGCCGATAGTTTACCAATGCTGGAAGAATAAACAACCGCTTCTGCCTCGCCTGCTTTCTTTGTTTTTTCTACTTCTTTTGCTTCTTTCCTTCTCTCCTTTCGCATCTCTGTAATGGGGTAACCCATGGAATTTACCGCTCTCGTCACTGACGACCGTTTTATCGGCATCTCTCGTATCTTGTTCTCCTCCTCCAGAATCTCATCCACGGTTATCTTCCCCTGCTCTATCCTCTCATGGTATTTCTGTAGCCACCCAGGACCTCTTTCTGTTTTTTCGCCGGATTCAACGCTTTCCTTCACTTCTCCCTCTTTCACTCCAGCCATCTTTCCGCTTCGCATCCCTGTAATAGGATGCCCCAGGGCATTTATCGCTCTCGTCACTGATGATATCTTTATTGGCTCCTCTCGTATCTTGTTCTCCTCCTCCAAGATTCCCTCTACGGTTATCTTTCCCTGCGCTATCCTTTCCTTGTATTTCAATATCCAACTTGGTGGCCGCTCTATCCTCCCCATCTCATCTCCATCCCAATGTCTACTAATAGAATATTTATATATTAATTAAAGAAAGTATAAATAAAGGATATGATAGGTGGTGATTTCAAATTCCCTGTGGAAAGAAGCGAAAGCTGGCAAAGATGCGGAAGCACAAGTTGAAGAAGAGACGCAAGAAGATGAGATATAAGAAGTAAGTCTGTACGCTGCTGTTGTACGATTCTATCTTATTCCCTGCAATTTTTTAGCCTTTTATTTTTTGCACGTCGTACTCATCATATATACTCCCCACTATCTCCTCTAAAAGGTCCTCTAAGCTAACCAAACCCTTTGTTCTTCCTTCTTCATCCACGACAATTGCGATGTGGAATTTACCCTCACGAAATTTGTTAAGAAGGTCATCTACTCGTGCTGTTTCCAGTACAAAATGAGCAGGCTTCATTAGCTTTTTTAGCGAAATGGTGCTATCCTTCGCGTTTATCAGCAAATCCTTCGCATATAATATCCCTACCATATTATCCTCAGTCCCCTCGAATACCGGAATTCTTGAATATCCATACTTTTTTATTAGTTCTACAGCGGAATCCACACTTTGATGGGCTTCGAGGCAAACCATATCCTCCTTTGATATCTTCACGTTCTTTACGGTGATATAGTCCAGCTTGAGCACGCCATTTATCATCTCTTTTTCATCCTCTTCTATTGCTCCGTCCTCTTCTCCAATATCAAGAAACGTCTTCACCTCCTCCTCGGATAGCAATCCTCTCTGTTGCATCTTCACACCTAACAGCTTACCAAAAGCGTTTGTCATAACCGAAAGAACTTTTGTAACAGGACGCAATACAAAAATCAAGATCTCCAACGGCTTAGAAACAGCGATAGAAATTCGTTCGGCATGGTATACGGCAAATGTCTTGGGTATGATTTCACCAAAAGTGAGGATAAAAAAAGTCGTCACACCTATTGCGATGCCCACTCCGAAATCACCAAAATACTCTATGGCGATAGAGGTAGCCAGTGCAGACGCTGTGATGTTTACCACATTGTTCCCGATAAGCACGGCTGTGAGAAAAGCGCCAGGCTCGTTCACCAGTTTCTGGACGGTATCAGCGCCTTTCACACCGCTTTTTAGCAGAGACCTAGTTTTTACCCGACCCATCCTAATTAGAGCGGTTTCGGAGCCAGCGAAGAATCCAGACAGTAGTAGTAGCACAAATAGAACGATGATTTTTGCGATGAGCCACGACACCTTAGTTCTTATTCCCCCCGGTTATATTTATGTTTTAGGTACTTATAAATTTATCGCAGGCATACATAAAGAAAGGGGGACGCAAGGAAAAGAGAGAAAAGGAGGGATAAGTGGAGGCGTAAGATAAAATATGAAGGAACTAACAGAAGTAAGGATGTTAAAAGAAGGAAAATACGTTATTGTGGACGATGCGCCATGCACGATAATGAGCATAACCACTTCAAAGCCTGGAAAGCATGGAGCGGCGAAAGCGAGAATGGACGCGATAGGCGTATTTGATTCGCAAAAAAGATCGGCCGTTCATCCGGTTACTGCGAAGTTGTATGTGCCAATAATAGAGCGGAGGAGTGGTCAGGTGCTCTCGGTTTTGGAAGATACAGCGCAGATTATGGACCTTGAGGACTATTCAACTATTGAACTTAAAATACCAGAAGAATTGAAGGCGAAGGGGCGGATTGCGCCTGCCAATGAGATATCCTTTTTACATTATGAGGGAAAATACAAGATAGATATGAAATAAAGTTAGAGAAGGTGGATAAAATGGCAGAGAAGAAGCTAATAGGAAAAATTACGCATTACTTCTCGAAGATAGGGGTGGCTGTGGTAGAGTTGAGTGACGATGTAACGGTAGGGGCGAAAATAAGAGTGGAAGGGGAAACAACCTCATTTGAGCAGGTTATAGATTCAATGGAGATAGAAAATAAAAAGGTGGAGACCGCTACTGCGGGGCAGTCAATCGGGCTGAAGGTGAAAGAGCGGGTAAGGTTACACGATAGTGTTTACAAAGTAATGGAAATGGAATGACGAAAAAGCAGAAAGAACGCGAGAGGAGAAACGTAAGTGAAATCATGGTAAAGGATGTAGCTTACGTGACAGTGCCAGGGACGAGAGAGGAGGTAA